>CAZZCI010000185.1:0-5511 GCA_964653015.1 uncultured Rhodothermales bacterium | reverse complement strand
GCGTAGCGAACGAGTACTCTTGGGGTGCGATCTCATGCTGTTGATTGGGCGGCTGCATCCGGCCTGATAGCATGAGATTGCGTCGCTGCGCTCGCAATGACAAGATTGTGAGTTATTCTCGGTACGTTAGGTGGCCATGTGTTACCCAAACACGGACCTGTGACAGAGGTAGGGCGTTGTCACGTGTCCGGCAATTTGTTACCGCGCCGCCTCCAAGACCGCTACCCGTTTTTCGAACTGCGCCATGCCCATCTCCACGAAGAAATCCGGTGTCACGCCAAACGGATAGGGCGGGTCGTACGGCGCCAGGGTGTCGTGGATGTGCGTGGTGATCAGCGCCAGGCCCTCGCTAAGCGTCTCTTCGATCACTGGCCACACTGTATCGCCGTGCGTCTCGATGAGCGTGGTGAGCAGATGCAAGCCGTACGCCACATGACGTGCCTCATCGCGCTGCACGTACGTCACCAACTCGCGAATGCCCGGACACAAATCGCGCTCTTCTAGCACCCTTCGGTAGGCGCCATATCCCGTTTCGGCCAGCGTGCCCTCCACCACAATCTGGTACGTAGAACACGCCCGTGCCAGTGTCGCCGGGTCGTCGTCGGTGTGGAGGGCCTCCATTGCGGTGGGCAGGCGTTCGGTAAACAGCGTGCGATACGCATCGGTGAGATAGCCGTCCAGGTCGGCCTCCGTGCCGATCACCTCCGCAAGAAAGCGATGGAAGCCCTCCACATGCTTGGCCTCCTCCCACAGATAGGCAGTCAGAAACATTTCGTCTTCAATGCGAGCGTGGCGGCTCATGTACTGCAGTAGCGGCAGCAGGTCGCGCGTCACCGATTCCTCGCCGGCCTCAAACTGAGACGTCAGGCGGAGCAGCAAATCCTGCTCCCGGTCGGAACAGGTGGCCCAGTCGGCGCGGTCGTCAGAGAAGTCGATGTCAGCCGGATCCCACGTGCCCAGCTTCTTGGCTTTGCGCCAGAGCTGCATCGGACGGCTTTCGGCGTCAAGGCGGGTGGCGGTGGTTGCAAATTGGGTTGGCATAACGGGGCACGGGATGGGCAGTCAGATCGAGAACATGGCCTGTGCCGCTTGGACCCCAGACGCACGGGGGCGTTCCGAAGAAAGCGTCTGCATCCCTTCGCATCTTCTTCGTGTCTTTTGTACGTTATCGGTATGCTTGTCTCACGCACCCCGCGCTTTGGCTATGCCTACTCGATACACCGTCGTTGCTTCGCTTGCTCTGTTGCTTGGAGGATTTCTGATGCTGGTAGGATGTGGAGGGGGCACCCCTGCAGCCGACGAGGTGGAGTCCGTTCCGCTTGAAGAGCGCGAGACCACCGAGCGCTACACCCCTACCCTTGACGGTCCGCTTCGCCTCATCAGCGTGAGTCCGCGTGGCACCCGTACGACCCATCGCCCCCGGCAGGCCATCACGGTCACGTTTAGTCGCCCCATGGTTGCGCTGGGTACCGAAGAGCCGCCCCCCGAATCGGCGCTCACAGTTGAACCCGAGATCGAGGGCACGTTTCGCTGGGAGGGCACACAAACGCTCGTGTTTACGCCTGAGGACGACCTGCCGCCTGCTACGGCGTTTACCGTCACCGTACACCGCGATGCCCTCACATCCATTGAAGATGAACAGATCGAAGAGGATTACACGTGGACGTTCGAAACGGTGCGCCCCCGTCTCCTTTCGTCGGTTCCAGCAGATGGAGAGCGGTTCGCCGAGCGTGATACCGACCTGCGCCTCACGTTCAACATGGCAGTAGATGCCACCGACGCCAACCCGTATATCGACTCCGACCGGTTGCCCATTGGGCTGGCCGAGAACGATGGCGACAGCACCCTCGTGATGCCGCTCAGCACCGAGTTGGCGCCCGACCAGGAGTACACGCTGACGCTTGCCGAGGGCTTGCCGACCACCGAAGGCCCGCTCGGACTAGCCGACGAGGAAACTATTACCTTTCGCACGTACCCCCCGCTTGCATTGGGCGACATCGAGCAGTCGAGCTGGCAATATCCGGATGATGAAGGGCGTCTGGAGCCCGGTGAGCCGTTTACGCTCACGTTCAGCACGCCGGTGCGACGCGGCGACCTGCGCGAAGCGCTGGTGCTGGAGCCCGAGGTGGAGTGGTACGCGGGCGCCGAGGCCCGCGATGGGCAGGTGTCAACCGCCCATACACTTCCGCTCCCCCTGGCTGCCGAGACCAACTATACATTGCGCATCGAGGGGCTTACCGATACGTTCGGGCAATCATTGGGAACCGTTGAGCGTCAAATCGCCACCGCCGCGCATCGTCCGTCGCTGTCGGTGCCCACCCGACTGATGCTCGTCGAGTCGCGCGAGGCCCGCATGCTGCCGGTGCGCTACGTCAACGTATCGGATGTGCAGGTTGGCGCTGAACGCATTGCGCCCGACGACATCGTACCGGCGGTGAATCGATACGACCAGTTCCGCAGCGATGGCGAGGACCTCGTCCCATTGCAGCGCTCGTGGGACCTGCAGGAGGCGCGCACCGAGCGGCGGATGGCGCCGATGCATTTCGATTCGCTGCTGACCGATACACGGGGCGTGGTGGGATGGCATCTGGCCTATTCCGATCTCAATGAATCAACCCAGCGCCGGTTTGGACTGGTGCAGTACACCGACCTGGGCCTCACCGCCAAGTTCAGTCCGCACCAGAGCCTCATCTTCGTGACCCATCTGCACAGCGCCGATCCGGTTGAGGGCGCTACTGTTGAGATCCGCACCGCCGAGAACGAGGTGGTCGAAACGCAAACGACAGGACCCGATGGACGCGCAGAGATCTCGGGCTGGAGCGAACTGTTGCCTGACCGCGAAGACGACCGCGTGCCCGAGCTTTATGCTATTGTTGAGCATGGAGACGATCTGGCGTTTACCAGCAGCCAGTACGGATCCGGCATTCAACCCTACCGATTTGGCATTAGCACCAACTGGCGTCCGCAAACCGTAACGCGCAGTGCATCGCTCTTTAGCGATCGGGGGCTGTATCGTGAAGGGGAGCGCGTGCACGTGAAGGGTATTGCCCGCAGCCGCACCGACCTGGACTGGCAGGCGCTGACCGACTCGGTGCGCCTGGTCATTCACGATCCGCGCGACGAAGTGGTGTACGATAACACGCTGGCTCCCTCTGCATCCGGCGGCTTCGACACGTCGTGGCGCGCTCCAAAAGGCGCAGCGCAGGGCGAGTACGAGATGCGTGTGGGGCTGGCCTCCGACACCACCTTGACCGCCGACCGAAGCTGGCGGCGAGAGGGGTTTGCAACAGGCAACTTCCGCGTCGATGCGTTTCGTACCGCTGCATTTACAGTGGATGCCACGCCTGCCGCTGATGAATACATAGCAGGCGACTTCTTCGAGGGGCGCGTCTCGGGTCGCTACCTGTTCGGGGCCGGCATGCCGGGGGCTCCCGTGGAGTTGCGGCTGAGGCAAAGCACCACCAGTCACCGTCCGCCCGATTACGACGACTACCAGTTTGGGCCCACGCAGGGCCGCGTATCCAACACGCTCCTTTCGGAAGACACCACGCTTAACGACGAATCCATGGCCGAGGCCCGCGTGGCTACCGAGGGCAATTCCGAGGGGCACCCCACGAGCCTTGAATGGGTCGGGCGTGTGACCGACCGCTCGCAACAGCAAATTGCCGGGCGCGCCTCCGCAGTGCTGCATCCGGGGCAGTTCTACATCGGCCTGCAGCCGTCGACCTCTTA
This sequence comes from uncultured Rhodothermales bacterium, assembly GCA_964653015.1. Lineage (GTDB taxonomy): Bacteria > Bacteroidota > Rhodothermia > Rhodothermales > Salinibacteraceae > Longimonas. Next base: position 1,779 of record CAZZCI010000185.1, on the reverse strand, counting down.
CCTTGATCTTACCGAAACCGACGAGCTGGCGGTAGACCTCATCACAGTAGACCCCGGCGGACAACCGCAGGGCGATCATGAGGTTGAGGTGGAGCTGGTGCGCACCGAATGGGAGAGCGTGCGCGAGGTCGGCTCCGATGGACGCATGACGTGGCGCAGCGAGGAAACCGAAACGGTGATTGATGAGCGCACCGTCACCTCCACCGCTGATGCAGCACAGCGCATGCGGTTCACCATTCCGCAAGGCGGCATGTACCATATCCGCGCCGCCTCCGAAGATCTGCGGGGCAATCCCATCAAAACCGATACCCGCGTGTATGCCGCCGGATCGGGCTACGTGGCCTGGCAGCGCGAAGATAGCGACACCATCGAACTGGTCGCCGATCAAGACACGTACGCCCCCGGTGAAACGGCGCGCATTATGGTGCCCTCGCCCTTCGAGGAAACCACCGCCCTGATCACCGTCGAGCGCGATGGTATTTTGGAGAGCCGCGTGGAGCACTTTACCGAGAGCGCTCCGCAAATCGAACTGCCGATCGATGAAACGCACCTGCCCAACGTGTTCATCAGTGTTATCTTGCTGAACGAGCGCACCGCCCCGCCGCAAGACACCTCCGACCCCGGCGCGCCCGGTTTTCGGGTGGGATATGTAGAGCTTCCCGTGGATGCGGGCGAGCGGCGGCTCAATGTCGATGTGACGCCCGAATCCGACACCTATGGGCCCGGCGATCCGGTTACGGTTGATATGCAGCTTACCGACCATGCCGGACGCGGCGTGCCCGGCGAAATTACCTTTAGCGCGGCGGATGCGGGGGTGCTCAACCTGATCGGCTACCAGCTACCCGATCCGTTTGAAGCGTTCTACGGATCGCGATCGCTAAGCGTGACCACCACCGAAACGCGCTCAGCCATCGTGAAGCAGCGATCGGAAGAGGTGGCCTTCAAAGCCAGTCTGGATGTTGGCGGTGGAGGTGGCGAGGAGGAGATGCGCACCGACTTTTCGCCCCTGGCTCACTGGGATGCCACCGTTGAAACCGACCGGCGGGGCCGCGCCCAGGTGACGTTCGACCTGCCCGACCAGCTCACCACCATGCGCCTGATGGCCGCCGCCCACACCGATGACCACACGTTTGGACGCGGAAGCGAAGACATCACCGTCACGAAGCCGCTTGTGGTGCAGTCGGCGCTGCCGCGGTTTATTCACGATGGCGACCGATTTGCAGCGCGGATGCTCGTGACCAATCGCACCGACGAGGATGGCACCATCGAGGTGAGCGCGCAGACTGACGGCCTCTCACTTGAGGACGACACCCCGCAGTCTGTGGAGGTGGCCGCCGGTGCGACGCAAGCCGTATCCTTCCCCGCCCACGCCGACACCGAGGCCGACACCGCTTTCGTTGCGTTTCACGCCGAAATGGGCGACGACCGCGATGCCATGGAGGTATCCGTCCCCATCGAGCGAAGCACCGTTACCGACGTGCAAGCCACTGTGGCCGCCACCACCGACACCGCGACCGAGGAAATCCGTCCGAAGCCCGATCGCGTGCCCGGGAGTGGACGCCTCGATATCCGTCTGGCGAGCACCGCGCTGACCGGCCTCGACGGGGCACTAGAGCACCTACTCACGTACCCCTATGGATGCGTCGAGCAGCAGACCTCGCGGATCCGTCCCCTGCTGCTGGCCCCCGACCTGCTCGACGCCTTTGCGCTCGACATCCCGGTCGATGATCCCGAGGGCCTTGTCGATACGTGGAAAGGCGATCTGCAGGCGTTCTGGAC
>CAZZCI010000184.1:0-5536 GCA_964653015.1 uncultured Rhodothermales bacterium | reverse complement strand
CTTATCCACGCGTGAGGCGCTCGATAAGAGCTCGGTGCTGCGGGTACGCATCCACGAGTGCAGCACGATCGGGCGCTGCAAAGTCGGCAAACTCGAATCCGGGGGCTACAGTGCATCCCACCAGGGTATAGCTGCCTGGCGTATCCACGGTAGCGGCAAACAAATGCCCGCGCGGCACCACGACCTGGAGTGTCTGCCCCGTCTCTATATCGCGCCCCAACGTAGGTTGCGAGAGCGTGCCCGAATCCGGGTCAATGATGTGTAGCGTGCAGGGGGATCCAGCGTAAAAGTGCCAGATTTCCTCCTGCTGGATACGGTGGAAGGCCGAAAAGTCGGGATGCTCTAGCAGATAGTAAATGGAGGTGCTAAACGATCGCTTGCTTTCGAAGCGTCGGGGAAGCGCCTCCGCCGAAATGGACTCGTCAGAGCGATACACCTCGTGGTACATGCCGCCTTCCTCAGGTAACGGCTTCAAGTTCAGATGCTCAATCCAATCATTCGCGGTAGGCATAGGAGGGTAAGAGGTTGTTCAGTATAGCGTGATGCTGTTTGTGTGTTGGGCTTTCCTGTTTGTCGGAATCACGTGGCTACCTTTGCCACAAACCCGTTTCGAGATAAGGACATCACCATCAAGGTGTAACGTTTTCATTGTAAAGTTTTGTCAACATTGAATACGGTCAATCTTTTGTTTTGCTTGCAATTTGCATGCAAAAGTAAAAGCGAGAACGTTTCGTTCGATGATCTCCTGACTGACGCCCTGCACCAACTATGGATATGTACCAAGCCGTACTTGATAATGCCGCATTAGCATCTTCGATATATGTAAACATCGCACTAGCTGGACTTACGATCCTCGTGATCGCGTTCATGTCGCGGAGCATCACAGATTCGCGCGCCAACCTGATCACGATGGCCACCCTCATGATCTCCGTGGTGTCCATCTCCAGTTACATGGGGCTGGCTTCGGGGCTCACCATTGACACGCTGGTGATGCCAGAGGGCCATCCGCTAGCTGGCGAGGAGGTTATCTCGCTCTGGGGGCGATACCTCACCTGGGCCTTCTCGACCCCCTTCATTTTGCTGGCTCTCGGCTTATTGGCTGGAAGCACCACCGATAAAATCTTCTCGGCCATCGTGCTCGATGTGTTCATGTGTCTGACGGGGCTGGCTGCCGCGCTCACTACGAGCAGCCTTGCCATGCGCTGGTTCTGGTATGCGCTGAGTACCGCCTTCTTTCTCGGTGTGCTCTATTACCTCCTGGTCGAATGGCCTCGTGAAGCCGAGAAGCAAGGCACTGGCGACATCTTCAATACATTGAAGCTGCTCACAGTCTTCATGTGGATCGGCTATCCCATTGTATGGGCCCTTGGCAATGAAGGGCTGGCCATACTCGAAGTCGGAACGACGTCCTGGGCATATAGCTTCCTGGATATCGTTGCGAAGTACATCTTCACGATTCTGCTTGTGCTGTACGTGAAGAAAGAGCCTGAATCGGTTACGTCAGCACCCGCTACGGCATCGGCCACGGCCTAACAAGAGTAGGTTCCAACGCTTGTTGAGTCACCCTGCCAAAGCCCAGTCTCTTGCGAGGCCGGGCTTTGGCTATTTTCTGTCGCCCTGGCGTATCCCACTGAAGAGTGCAGTGCAAGACGCTCAGTACTGCGCAGGCTGGCCTTCTTCAGGAATAGAGGCTTCGATAAACTCGCGGATGTGTTCGTTGGAGGTGACCAAGTCCTCATCGCGCAAGTACATCATGTGGCCACTCTCATAGCCCTCAAATCGCATCCGCTCGGCCAGCCGGCCACTCGGATCCATATTCCACAGCACATACTTGGCCGAAAAGTAGTCGGTTGCTCCGTCGTAATAGCCCGACTGCACCATCACATGCAGGAATGGATTCTGGGCCATAGCCTGACGCAGATCTTCCGCTACGTCATAGTCTCCGCGTCCGGCCCATGGGTGTACAGATCCAAACACATTATACTGCAGATCGGTGTCGAAACCCAGGTCGTCGCGGAGGTAGGTGTTGATGGCAGGCGTAAAGGCATGATTCCACGCCGTAAGTTCGGGCGGATAGTCGTAGCGCTCGCCTGCATCCTGCCGGTCGATGCCTTTGTACCGCGAGTCGAGTCGTCCAATGGTGTACCCCTCGTCACGCAGCAACTCTTTCCAAAAGTAGGAAGCCGGCATGGCCAGATTATGGTTCAAGATGGTTTGCTTAGAGACACCCGCATAGCGTGCTACCTCATCAGCAATGGTCTCGCGGCGCTCTTCATCCAGCATCCCCCCACGCGAAAGGGCAGGCACAAACACGTCAAGCGTATAGTCTTCCACCTCATCTAGAAGATCCAATAACTCGCGTTCTTGCAAATCGGCGTCCAGCTTTTCATGATACCACGCAGCCGCGGTGTAGTACGGTAGCTTCAGCGCCTGTGAGCGCGGAGAAGGACCCGGCGGTTGCATGCCAAGTCCGGTAGGAGATACCAGAATCACGCCGTTCAGATACATCCAGTGGCGGTTTTGAAGTGCACCCGCCAGTCCGGCCACGCGCGTACTGCCGTAGCTTTCACCGATCAGATATTTCGGAGACGTCCACCGCCCTTCGCGCGAAACAAACACATCGATCCAATCGGCCAGATACGTGATGTCCTCCATGGTGCCAAAGAACTGACTGTCTTCAGCATCCTCATCCACAATGCGTGAGAAGCCCGTGTTTACCGGGTTCACGTACAATATGTCGGCCACGTCAATGATCGACTCCGGATTATCCTCAATGCCGTACGGCTGAATCGGGTAGCCTTCTGCATCAATCTTTAGCAGCTTCGGACTGGTGTAGCCCAGGTGCATCCACAGCGATCCTGAGCCCGGTCCTCCGTTAAACGAAATAGCGAGCGGACGCTCTTCGGAGTCGTCTACGTCGGTGCGTTCATAGTACGTGTAATGCAACGACGCCATGGCATGCCCTTCCTCAGGATGATACACAGGCTGTGTGCCGGTGGTCACATCGTAGGGCACCGTCTCACCGTCAATCTCCACGGAGGCACTGCTCGTAATCGTTGTGTCAATCGGAAGCGCTCTCTTATGGTCGGTCGCCTCATACGGGTCTTTGGGAGCCTCTTGCGCATAGACAGGCAGCATCACCACGCAGCTCGCAATCAGCACACTCAATAATGTCGTAGCGGTACGCATACACATAACCTCTTATGAGAAAAGACAACAAGAGCAAGATACGAGCAGTCGTCTGCACATGCAACGCGCTGTTATGAGTACAGGGGGAGGCGACATGGATTCCGATAGAGGCGCTGGGAAAGCCCGTCTCATGGTATAGGGCTACCCCGGTACGCCTCCCCCAAAATTGCATATGCATTCCCGCTTGCTAGCTCCTATCTTAGATATCAGCCTATATTCCCGTTGAATACGCTTTCTCTGCTATGCGCTTATTGGTTCGATCTGCTGGGTCATTGCTGGCCGCGCTGTGTCTTCTTGTTCTGCTTGCTCCGCTGACGCAGGCGCAAGAGCGCGGGCTGGAGCCTGCTGATTACTATCACTTTCAAATGACGGGGGATGCACAGGTGTCGCCCGATGGCGAGCGCGTGGTGTTTGTGCGCACAACCGTGGCTGATGATCGCCGCAGTCGGGATACGAACCTGTGGATGGTGCCCTCCGATGGCTCCGAGGCACCGCGCCGCTTTACGAGTGCAACCTCCGACCGTGCGCCGCGCTGGGCGCCGGATGGCTCCACGATCGCGTTCCTCTCCGCCCGCGACGACCAGCCGCAGCTCTACACCATCCGCACCGATGGTGGCGAGGCCAAGGCCGTCACCGATCTCAAGCAGGGGAGCATCAGCGCCTACGAGTGGTTGCCAGATGGCGACCATCTTCTGCTGACGCTTTCCATCGACCCGGCGGTGGAGGACCCAACGGTGGAAGCCGAGGAGCCGGACGGACCGCAGCCGGACACCATTATGGTGCGCGAGGCGCTGTATCGCACCGGACCCGGCAGCTATCTCGACGAAAACCGCCGCACGCTCTGGCTGCTGTCGCTGGAAGATGGCTCGCTTGAGATGCTCGCAGGAGATTCGGCCTACCACGTGCACAACGCCACGGTCTCGCCGGATGGCGCGCACGTAGCCTTCAACGCCGACAAGACGGGCGAGGAGTTCGACGCGGGCTATAACCAGGATATCCATGTACTTCGGTTGGACGATGGCGAGGTACGCACGCTGGAGACCCCCGAGCGGCGTGCGCAGCGGCCCGTGTGGTCGCCCGATGGACAGCACCTGCTCTATCACCACGAGGCTGATCGATACGAGCCCACGGAGCTACACCGTATTTCTGTTGAGGGCGGCGAGCCGGAAGTCGTACATGACGGGATGGCCCTCACCACCTCCGGCGTGCAGTGGCCAGAGGGGCACGAGCAGCCGTTCTTTGGGACAGATTACCGCGGCTCTCGACCCATCTTTCAACTGACAGATGATGGCGAGTACACGGCGCTGACGGACAAGGATGCGAGCTTTAGCCAGCCTTCCTTCTCCGCCGACGGTTCGCGCATTGCGTACACTCGGCACGATGAAACCACCCCTTCTGAGGTGTGGACCGCCCATGCCGATGGCTCTGAGGCCCAGCAGCTTTCCTCATTTAACGAACCGCTCCTCGATTCGCTCATCGTGCAGCCGTACGAGCGCTTTTCCTTCACGCATGATGGTGGCGGTGAAGCCGATGCCTTCTATTTGAAACCAGTAGGTTACGAGGACGGCGAGACGTATCCGCTTGTGCTGAACATCAAGGGCGGTCCCGGTGGGATGTGGGGACACCAGTGGTTTCACGAGATGCAGATGCTGGCCGCAGCGGGGTACGGGGTGGTGTTCACCAACTACCGCGGCAGCACGGGCTATGGCTATGAGTTCTCGAATGAAGTGCGCCTTGACTATGGCGGCGTGGACTTCCGCGACAACATGACGCTGATGGATGAGACGCTTGAGCGGTTTGACTGGATCGACGATGAGCGTCTGTTCGTGACAGGGGGCAGCCATGGCGGTTTCCTTACCAACTGGATTACCACGCAGACCGACATGTTTCGGGCAGCGGTCACCCAGCGCAGCGTGAGCAATTGGATTTCCGAGGCTGGGACGCAGGCCTATCCGCCACGCCAGATGAACGCCGAGTTTGGCGGTTCGCTCTGGGAGAACTTCGATTACTACTGGGACCGCTCGCCGCTCAAGCACGCCGATCAGGTTACCACGCCCACGCTCATCATTCACAGCAAAGATGACCACATTACGCCCATTGGCCAGGGCCAGGAGTGGTTTTATGCGCTGAAGAATGTGGATGTACCCACCGAAATGATCATGTTTGAGGGCGAAGGCCATGGCCTCTCTCGCGGCGGTACGCCCGTTAACCTCGTCGAGCGTCTCAATCAGATTATGCGCTGGTTTGAGGCATGGGATGAGTAAGAAATGATCTCAAGTGTCGAGGCTACCTTTCACATAACTTTTTCTTCGCTATGTTGGTTATTTAACGTTGGTTTCCTCCACCG
>CAZZCI010000183.1:0-5573 GCA_964653015.1 uncultured Rhodothermales bacterium | reverse complement strand
CGATGACGCAGGGCCTTCTTCTGTCGCAGCCTGTTCGGTTTGCCATTCTACGACACCGATGTCAACGGTGGAGTCGTCGTCACTCCCCAGTAGGTCGCAGCCGGTCAAGAGCAAGGCAACAATGAGAAGAGCAAGCGGAATCGTGCGGAGAGAAGTCATGGGTATGCGGACCGTCTGTAAGATCGTGGTATGATTGCCACCCAAGTGCATCTGAAAGACAACGAAAGTTGGTAGCTCATTCCATGAAGATATAGTGAGGGGCTGTTCTGGTTCGTCGAAAAAAATCAGCGGAGCCAGCGCTCGGGCTTTTAGGCGGCTCAGTTGGGCTGCTGCGTTGTGATCATGGTGGCATGACCTACCTGTTGGCTTATGTCGAGATCGGTGCGTATCGACCAATCTGAAGGGGCAATTTCTGGAGATTCTCTTTAGAAATGGTCTTTTTGCAGTGTAGGGTTCGCATTGCGGTTATTGAACAAGACCGAGGTAGAGAGGGTCGGGGGCAGCTATTCCAAGCCCGTATGGGAAAAGTGCAGCTTAAATGTTACACTCTTGACAAGGGGCGGGGGGGTGATAATCTAATGTCTGACTGTTTTCCTTCCGGTGATAATAATTCGTTATATCACAAATAAGTGGTTGGTAAAATGAAATCAATTACTCAAAAGTCCGTAGCATTTTTTCTTGTCTTCGTAATCCTTGCTTCAGTGAGTATTGGAGGGGTTGCATATGCACTTTCTTCTTCGCAAGGTGACGGATTTTGTGACGATGTAGTAAGTGTCATCGTTTGCTGCTCAGTAGACGATGATAACAATATTGGTAGTTGCGAAATTGTTGGTCCCATCGCCGAGGGAGATGAGTAAGTATCTCGTAAATGTACGTGCTCCATCAATACAACTATCATTTATCGTGTAAGTAAGTGATGCTATGCTGGTCGGCATAGCATCGCTTGCTTGTTTATATTTTGTTATAATTATGGATAAAACAAACCTCTGTTTTTTATATTTCTTAGTAGGGTCAATACTTGCTCTTCTTTGGGCAGATTTAAGTCCGACTCTTTGGGCTTCGGATCACGGCTTTTATCATCAGTCTACTCAAGACACGCTGCACACCCCAGAGCGTGTTGATATTGTTGCGGACGAGGCCGCGCTGTACCAGGTGCACGATGCGTTTATGCACAACGGTCAGGTAACGGTGGTGCAAGACCCCGAGCCTGGCGTCCTGCAGTTTCAAGCGGGGGAGATGACCGCCTCCTGGGGACGCGAAGGGGAAGGACCCTCCGACTTACAAAGTCCCGCGGGCGTTGTTGTAAACGATACATACATTGCGGTGCTGGATCGCATGCCTGCAAAGGTGGTCTATTTCGACCATGAAGGCAACTCAATTCACAACACAATGATTGATGGGTATCAGTTTGCCAGCGGATGGGCTGTGACGGAAGAAGACACGCTGATTAGCGTCTCCAACATGTCAGACGAGTCGGGCACCTCCGATCTTGTGCGGCTGCACGATGGCGAAACCCTGGAGGCCCTGTCTGTGGATGCAGGCGAGGACATACGCGTTGAACCGGACGAAGGCTTTCCTATGACGATGCCCGCCCCATTCATGAGTCCGGCATGGACGATTACGCACGAGGGTCGCGTCTACCAATGGACCCACGACGGCTATATCGTTGAGACGGACACCAGAGGCAACGAGCAGCGCCGATATTCCACGGATGACTTTCGCGCGTTTCCCATAAATGACGACGATATTGATGGGTACCTGGAACACGTATTTGATCCTGAGGCCGAGTTTCAAGGGGTTCGAGATGCGTTCCGTCATGTGCGGGAAGAGGCCCGAGAAAGCGTAGACTTTCCGGATGTTTTTCCCGCTGTCCTTGATATGAAAGCAGCTCCAAGTGGAGGACTATGGCTCCGACGAACTACGACCAACGAGGGCTCTATTTGGTCGTACTGGCATGACGGGGAAGAACAGGCGTCCTATCAGTTTTCTGCCGAACAGCGCGTGCTGCATTTCTTGGATGATGAACGTGTTTTGGTGCGAGGGCGAGACGATGATGGCGCACCCATCATTGAAGTGTACAGCGTTCCTGTGGCGGACTAAACCTGCCTTGATTTCTTATTTTTGGTCCAGCGCCTCCTATACGTCCAACGGGGGCCGTGCCTGACTGTCACGATCTATTCTTCCGGCTTCCCGTGGCTGCATCGAAATGTACGATAGGGCAGGGGGTTGTGCTTACGAGACCGCATGATTGGGCCGGAGACGAAGCGCCATAGCTGGGACAGATTTGGCTCGACAGCGCGAACCTGCGCTTCCCCCTGAACCCAAACAATGTGCAATCAGGCGGCAGCTTCGGCGGGGACGGTGGCTTTGTCGAGCTGGAGTTTTTCGAGTACGGCGAGCGCGTCGAGCAGGGTGGGCGTGTCTTGCACGATAGCGCGCACCATGTCTTTCTTGGCGTCGTCTTTGAGCACGTAGCGGCGGTCGAGGCCGGCCAGCTTTTCGAGTAGCGGCTGGAAGACGTGCTCGTAGAAGTACGGGTCGGCGGGCTTGGCGGGCAGGTACAGGAAGAGCCGCTCGTTCTTGAAGACGACTTTGGGGAGACGCAGCGCCTGGGCACGGATGCGCAGCTCGGCACCGGTAAGCAGGTGCTCGACGGGCTCGGGAGGTGCGCCGAAGCGGTCACGCATTTCATCGCGCAGATCGCTGAGCGTCTCTTCATCGGGCGCGTCGCTGATACGGCGGTAGAGGTTGAGGCGCTCGACGTTGTTGGCGAGGTAGTCGTCAGGGATGTACGCATCTTCCTCCACATCGACGGTGGTGTCGGGTGCGGGCGGTGCGATGTCTTCGTCGTCGAGCACGTCGCTGTACTCGTCCTGACGCAGTTCTTTGATGGCGTCGTCGAGGATCTTGTGATAGGTTTCGTAGCCCACTTCGCCGATGAATCCGCTTTGTTCGGCCCCCAGGAGCGCGCCCGCCCCGCGAATGTCGAGATCGCGCATGGCGAGGCTGAATCCGCTGCCGAGGTCGCTGAACTCCTCCACGGCCTGCAGGCGCTGGCGCGCGTCGTCGGTCAGGCTGTGGATGCTGGGCACGAGTAGGTAGCAGAATGCCTTACGCTGCGAGCGGCCTACGCGTCCACGCAATTGGTGCAGCGCTGACATCCCAAAGTGGTCGGCCCGGTTGATGAGCATGGTGTTGGCATTCGAAATGTCGAGCCCGTTCTCGATGATGCTGGTGCTGATGAGCACATCGTACTTCTTCTCGACAAAGTTGGTCATCACGCGCTCCAGCTTTTTGCCGCTCATCTGGCCGTGGCCCACGCCGATGCGTACGCCGGGCACCATCCCCCGAACCATCTCGGCGATTTCGTTGATGGTCTTGACGCGGTTGTGGATGAAGAAGACCTGTCCACCCCGGCTCTGCTCGTAGAGAATGGCATCGCGGATGAGGTCCTGGTTGAAGGTGTGGATTTCGGTGATGATGGGCTGCCGGTTAGGCGGCGGTGTGCCGATGATCGACAGGTCGCGCGTGCCCAGCAGCGAGAACTGCAGGGTGCGCGGGATGGGCGTGGCCGTGAGGGTGAGAGTGTCTACGTTAGCACGCACTTCGCGCAGCGCCTCTTTCGTCTTGACGCCAAAGCGCTGCTCTTCGTCGATAATGAAGAGCCCGAGGTCGTTGAACTCGATGTCTTTCGAGGTGATGCGGTGCGTGCCAATCAGGATGTCGAGGCTGCCGGCCTCCAGACGCTTCAGGATGTCTCGCTGCTCCGCTTTTGTGCGAAAGCGCGAGATCATGTCGATGGTTACCGGGTAGCGCCCCAGCCGCTTCTTGAACGTCTCGTAGTGCTGCTGCGCCAGAATGGTGGTGGGTACGAGAATGGCCACCTGCTTGCCATCTTGTGCTGCTTTGAAGGCGGCACGCACGGCCACTTCGGTCTTGCCAAATCCCACATCGCCACACACCAGGCGGTCCATCGGTACGGGGTCTTCCATATCGCGCTTCACTTCTTCGGCGGCCTGCGCCTGATCGGGTGTATCCTCAAACTCGAAGCTGGCCTCCATCTCCTGCTGCCACACCGTATCCGACGAAAACGCGTAGCCGTTCGAGGCTTTGCGCTTCGCGTAGAGCTCGATCAGGTCGCGCGCAATGTCTTTGACCTTCGACTTGGTGCGCTCTTTCGTGCGCTCCCACTGGCCCGATCCAAGCTTGGTGAGGCGCGGCTGGTGGCCCTCTTTGCCGCTGTACTTGTTCAGTTTGTAGAGCGCATTCACGTTGACGTAGAGCACGTCGCCATCGGCAAAGTTGAGGCGCACGGCCTCTTGCTGCTTGCCGCGCACGGTAATCTTCTTCATCCCCGCAAACGTGCCGATGCCGTGGTCAACATGCACCACAAAATCGCCGGGCGAGAGGTTTTCGATGTCGCGCAGACTGAGTCCGCCCGTGCGCTGCTGACGCCGTTTGGTGGAAGGGCGGTGGTAGCGGTTAAAGATCTGGTGGTCGGTATAGACGGCCAGGCCAAGCTCTTCGTGCTCGAACCCTTCGTGCAGCGACTCGACCTGCAGACGGGCGCGTCCGTGGTCGATGTCGGTTTCGAGCAGGTCGCGCAAGCGGCGGGCCTGTCCGTGGCTGTCGCACAGAATAAACGTGTCGAGACCGCGATCTTTGTTATGCTTCAGCCGCTCGCGCAGCACATCCATCTCGCTATTGAACGAGGGCTGTGGGGCTCCGCCCATGTTGATCGTGTCGACTGCTGTGCCGTTCGTGTGCGTGAAGGCCCCGAATTGCAGGCGCGGGTACTGCTGCAGGTGGAGGCGCAGTGCGTCCGCTGTTAGGAAGCGGTCTTCGGGGTGTGGAAGTTCGTCTGTATCGACGGTGCTGTCCTCTTCCTCGTCCCGTTCTATGGCCTGTTGATAGCGCGACACCGCCGTGTCGAAGAGCGCCTCCATGTCCTCCAGGAGGCGTGCCTCGTCGACGGTAGCCAGGCACGTGGTGTCGGGCAGGTAGTCGAGGAAGGCGACGGCCTGCTGATCCGCTGATTCGCGTTCGAGGTTGGGCACGAGCCGCACCTCCTTCCGCTGACTGATGGAGCGCTGCGTCTGCGCATCGAACTCGCGCAGGCTATCGACCTCATCGCCAAAGAACTCGATGCGTACCGGGTGGGCTCCGGAGTACGGGTAGACGTCGAGGATGCCGCCGCGCCGGGCAATGTGCCCTGGCTCCTCGACAAACTCGACGTGCGTGAAGCCCTGATCGACCAGGCGTTCGGTGAGCGCCTCCATCTCCCACGTCTCGCCAACGGATAGCGTGAGGGTTTCGTGGCTCACGTTCGAGGCCGGGGGAACGCGTTCGCTAAGCGCCTCGACACTCGTCACGACAATGCCGTCGAAGTCGTCGGAGAGCTGCTGCATCACATCGGCCCGCGCCACGAGTGGACTGGAGTCGCGCAGCGCGCCGGTATCGTACGGCGTGCGATGGGTCGCGGGAAAGCGTACGATGCCTTGATCGGACCCTGCGATGTGTTCGAGGTCGCTCTGCACATAGGCGGCGTCGTCTTCAGTGGGGACGATGCAGCA
>CAZZCI010000182.1:0-5583 GCA_964653015.1 uncultured Rhodothermales bacterium | reverse complement strand
ACCGTCACATCACTCACCCGATCGCTGTCGTACTGGTAGCCCAGGTGGGAGAGGGCCACTACCAGATCGCAGCCGTCTGCGCGGAGCTGCTGCACCATCTCGCGAGCCACGCCGACCGGGTCTTCGTACGATACGCCCTCGTGTAGCGACGGCAAGACGAGTCCGTCAAAGGCGATGCCGAGCCCGAAGAGCCCAACCTTCAGCCCGCCAAAGGTGCGCGTGGTGTAGGGCGCTACGTGCGGCTCCATCGGAGAGCCGTGCACGTCGTAGTTGGATGAGATAAACGCGAAGTCGGCATGGGGCAGCGCCTCCATGAACCCGTCCACGCCGTTGTCGAAGTCGTGGTTGCCCAGCGTGGCGACGTCGTAGTCCATGGCCGACATCGTTTTGAACTCGATCTCGCCCTCAAAAAAGTTGAAGTAGGGCGTGCCCTGAAAGATGTCGCCGCTGTCGAGGAGCAGCACATTTTCGTTGCGAGCGCGGATGTCGTCGATGAGCGCAGCGCGGCGAGCCACACCACCCAGCCCCGCGAAGCGTCCGCCGTCGTCGGGGAAGGGGTCGATGCGCGAGTGGGTGTCGTTGGTGTGCAGAATGACGAGGTGCGTCCGATCGCCGGACGCCGCCATGCTGAGTCCGGGCCACAGCGCGGCGCCTGCGGTAGTCGCTGCAAGGGTGCGGAGGAAGTTGCGTCGGGTGGTAGCCATGGTAGGGGCAAGGCAGTTGGATGAAAGAAAACAATGCGCATCCACTAAGAAACGCTGCAGGCGCTACTCGATGCGCTCGATGCGGCCTTCGATTTCGGCGGTGAGGGTGCCCAGGTCGCGGAAGTACTCGATGAACGCGTCGCGCAGCAGCATGGGCAGCTCTTCGCGCGGCGCCTCCTCAAGCACGGGTGGACCGCCGCCATCGGCGAGGTAGTCGGATGTGACCACGCGGTACTCGGCTTCAAGATCAACCGGCGCACCGTCGATCTGCAAGTCCTCAATGTCGCCCGAGTTGGCATGTACGCGGAAGGAGAATCCGGCGATGGGTTCGCCGCCGTAGATCTCCATGATCTGCTCGGCGAACGTCACAACGTCGGCGCCCGAGAGGGTCACCACCACCAGACGGTTCTCGAAGGGCATCAGTTCGTAGACCGTGCCCACGGTAATATCGCCGGGACCAATGGGGATGCGCAGGCCGCCGTTGTTGGTCATCGCCATGTGCACGGGCCCCTCCGACAGCTCGCGGGCGTGGTGCAGCATTGCATCAGCAGCCAGGTTGCCGAGTGGCCCTTCTGGATTGCCCTCGGTGAGCTCTTCGGGCGCATGGGCGATCACCGTCTCGACCTCGGCTTCCATCTGGTCGCGATACGGAGTCACGAGGGCTTCGACCTCTTCGTCCTGCTCCAGCGAGTCGGAGATCTGCGTATACGAAATGTCTACGCGGCTAGAGGGCTCGTCAGACTCGTCGGCAGCCGGTTCGGCGGTGCTGCAGGCGGTGGCCACCACGAGCAGCGGCACCAGCAGCCAGGCGGGCACGCGCAAGAGAAGGCGATTCATAGAGCAGTCGGTGGGTGGATGCAAAGTAAGACGGAGGTGGTACAGCCCAACAATACGAAAGGCGGTCCTCGCAGATCCACACTACGTACACACGACAACCTCATCAGCCTGCAACGCCGCAATTTCGTCTGATGTGCATCCCAGCTGGTTGCTCAGCACATCGGCGGTGTGCGCGGCGTACCGAGGCGGAGGTAGCAGGGAGGGCGTGGAAGCGTGGGTCGCAGATTGGCGCAATCCAGGGGGATGTGCAGGATCGTCGTTCTGAACAACCATGGCTTGAGCCTGCGGGCGTGCAAACACCTCGGGGAGTGTGCGTACCGCGCCTGCAGGTATTGTGCGAGCCTGCAACGCTTCCAGCAACTCGTCACGAGGGTGCTTCTTGATAGCGGGCCGCAGTACTGCATTTAGCGCCTCGCGATGTGCGACGCGTGCCGCGTTGGTGGCGAAGCGGTCGTCGGTCGCCAGGTCGGGGCGTTCCAATACCTTACAGAGTGCTGCAAACTGCCGATCGGTGCCCACTGCCAGCACGATGGCAGACCCATCGGCGGTTGGGTAGGCCGTGCCGTACGGGGCAATGTTCGGATGTGCCGATCCCATCCGCTGCGGCACGTGGCCTGCCACCAGGTAGTTGGTCGCCTGATTGGCGAGTCCGCTAACAGCCGCCTGCATGAGCGACACCGGCACGTATCCCCCTTGCCCCGTCTGCGTGCGGCGTAGGAGTCCAACCAGCAGCCCCTCCTTGAGCTGATGCGCGGCCAGCACATCCATAAGCGCAACGGGCATCTTGGTGGGCGGACCGTCGGCGGATCCGTTCATCGTCATGAAGCCGCTTTCGGCCTGGATGACGGCATCGTAGCCCGGACGCGGATTGTCCGGTCCATAGCCGGTGATGTGTCCATACAGCAGCGCCGGGTTCAGCGTGCGCAGCGTGTCGGGATCGGCACCGAGTGCTTGAGCGCGACCGGGGCGGTAGTTGGCGATTACGATATCGGCATCGGCGGCCAGCTCGTGGAGCAGCGCCTGTCCGGCATCGGTCGATAGGTCGATGGCAACCGACTGCTTGCCGGCGTTGCAGGAACAGAAGTACGCTGATCGGCTGTCGGGAGGCGTCTCGCCGGGGGCCGTCCACCGCCGCGTGACATCGCCCTGCGTGCGTGGGTTCTCGATCTTAATGACGGTTGCCCCCAGTTCGGCAAAAAACTGCCCGACGCTGGGTCCGGCCAGCACGCTGGCGAGTTCGAGTACGGTGTACGAGTCAACCATGCTTTGTCTTTTTTGGATGCGGACACGCTGCAGTTGTCTCAACCAGACGAACCGGCATAGAGGTCCGTGCCTGTTTCACGTTATGTTTACAGTAGAAATGGGTCGAAGCGATACAGGCATCGGGTGCGATGTAGTTTGGCAGCCAGGTGGTGATGCCTATTCATCGATTGCATACCATCAATCCATCATACTGTTATGGCACAGGGCATAAACAAAGTGATTCTGATTGGCTATTTAGGAAACGATCCCGAACTTAAACATACGAACAGCGGTACGGCTTTGTGCACGTTCCCGGTGGCTACAAGCGAGTCGTTTACCAATCGCAACGGGGAACGCGTTGAGCGTACCGAGTGGCACAACATTGTAGCCTGGGGGCGCCAAGCGGAAACGTGCAGCGAGTATTTGGAAAAGGGCCGTCAGGTGTATGTGGAGGGCCGTTTGCGAACAAGCTCCTGGGAAGACAACGACGGCAATACGAAGTATCGCACAGAAGTCAATGCGGATCGGGTTGTGTTCTTAGGCGGACCGAGCACGCGGCGCCGCTCCTCGGACTCCCCACAAGCGGTTGCACAGGTAAGTGAGCCGCCGATCGACGCGTATACAACAGTCCCGAGCACCGCCACGGATGTCGATTCATAAACGGGCTTAGATGCACGACTACCTTTTTGTCATTCTGTTTTTCATGACCAACACGCGCAATTATGTCTGTCAATAAAGTGATTCTCATTGGACGGCTCGGGCAAGATCCGGAGCTCAACTATACAAACAGTGGTACCGCGGTGTGCAACATGCGGCTGGCCACCAACGATAGCTACACGAACCGTGATGGCGAGCGGGTCGAAACCACCGAGTGGCACGATGTGGTGGCGTGGGGCCGCCAGGCGGAAACGTGTGGCGAATACCTTTCAAAAGGACGCCAGATTTATGTGGAGGGCAAGCTCGAAACGCGTTCGTGGGACGACCGCGATGGCAACACCCGGTATAATACGGAGGTGCGTGCACGCCAAGTTACCTTCCTGAGCGGCGATGGACAGGCGCCCGGTGGCGGCGGCGGTGGCAGAGGCGGCCAAGACCGCATGAATCAAGATCGCGGATCCAGTAGCTTCGACCAGAGCCGTCAGCCGCGTAAAGGCCAACAAGGCGGATCAGGACGTGGCAACCAACCACAGCGTCAACAAAAACAGCAACAACAACAGCAAGAAGAATCGTTTGAACCCGATGATGACTTGCCGTTTTAGCGTCTTTTGATCGGAGATCTGTTTTGTGAATGCTGCAACGGTGGGGGCGCCTGTCCGGGCGTCCCCACTGGTTGTTGTGGGGGAATGCCTCATTCTGTGTGCAACCTGTAATCCTCCTTGATAAATCTACGATTATTTCGAGATTGTAGACTATATCCCCCAAAACGAGCGATCTTTCGGCGCTCCGCCGGGTACCGTTACATATGCGTACCATGTTTTGATGATAGCGGCCCCTACCCTATGAGTATTGCTCCCTACCTCTCCGACGACATCCGGTCGTCTGTTGACTTTGCTTCGTTTCTCAACACCTTTCGTCACAAGCTCCGCACGGTCTTTCGCGAGCGGGGCGACTTCAACGCGGTGAGCGTCAATCGCGGGTTGCCTCCGTACATGTTGCGTGAGGTGCAATCGGCTACGCCGCTGGCTGCGTTTATCCCCGAAGAATACGGCGGACGCGGAGGGCACATTCACGAATGCCAGGCTATTTTGGCGGCAGCCTCCTACGAGTCGCTTGCGCTCTCGCTCACCTTTGGCATTAACGGCGCCCTATTTCTGCAACCCGTTACGAAATATGCAAATGAGGACGTAAAAGGGCCGATCTTTGAGCGCTTCTTGAAGGATAAAAACATGGGCGGGCTCATGATTACCGAGCCCGAGTACGGCACCGATGCGTTGAACATGAAAACGTCGTACGTTGAGACGGAGAACGGATACCATCTTGAGGGGATCAAGCACTGGGCCGGCCTCACCGGATGGGCCGACTTCTGGCTGCTCACTGCACGGCGCCAATCATCGAGTGGCCAACTTAGCCGCGATATCGACTTCTTCATCGCCGACATGAATCAGCCCGCGCAAATGGTGGAGGTGGAGGAGATGTACGAAAATCTCGGCCTCTATCTCATTCCGTATGGGCGGAACCGGCTTGACCTTACCGTGCCCACCACCCACCGGCTCGAACCCGAAAGCACGGGCATCAAGATGATGCTGGATACGCTGCACCGCAGCCGCATCGAGTTTCCTGGTATGGGCATGGGCTTTTTGAAGCGCATCCTCGATGAATCGCTGGCTCACTGCAAAGAGCGCTTCGTAGGCACCAAGTCGCTGTTTGACCACGATCAGGTGCAAAAACGTCTGGCGTGGATTCAGGCTGCGTTTACGGCATGCTCTGCGATGTGCCTACACACCAGCGAAACCGCGCAGATCGAAAACAACATGGCCAGTAGCAACCTGGCTCCCAACGCGACCAAAGCTGTTGTCACCGATCTGATGCAAGACGCCGCCCAATCGTTCTTGCAGCTCTCGGGCGGCAAAGGCTATCGCCTCGACCACCCTGCCGGACGCGCCACGGTAGACAGCCGCCCATTTCAAATCTTTGAGGGCTCCAACGATGTGCTCTACCAGCAAATTACGGAGACCGTACTCAAATCGATGCGCCGTGCGAAAGAGTCGAACTTGGGCACCTTCCTAAGTGACTTCGACGCCATGCACCGTGCGGCTGACCGCTTTGGCGAAGCCCTCGACTTTTCGCTGGATAGCTCCAC
>CAZZCI010000181.1:0-5587 GCA_964653015.1 uncultured Rhodothermales bacterium | reverse complement strand
CGCTAGCGCTCACAGCGCCGCGTCAGTCGCAGGGCTCCCTCCTCGCGATGACAATTTTGTCCCCTGACCGCAAGGACAGCGTATATTCAGTGTGGAAGGGCTCGTAACGTCACAGCGTGCTGTACGCCTGCTTCGCGTGTTGTATACCCGCCCAGGATATCCGCTTCGCTTCTGATCCCGGGCGAAGGAAGCCCACAGCGGGGGATCGCTTGCCCCCGGGCGATGTGGCAAATTGCTAAAGACCTACATATCGAAGGCCCATTGGACCTGTAGTAGAGCATCTTCTGTGGTTCACCGTCTCTGTCCGTGACTCGTCGAACCCTCTCAAACGGTTGCCTGCTCATGCAATAGAGACCGGTGCATAGAATCTCACAGCAACCAGGTCTCAGCTATGAAATATCGTGTTTGGGCGATTGCCGTTGTGCTTCTATTCATGGGAGCGCCCCAACTTTTGTACGGCCAGGAAGAGCCACCCGCTGTTGTAACAGGAACGGTTCTTACGCCCAGTGGCGATCCCTTGCCGTACGTCAACGTGTACATAGAAGGATCTACCGTTGGGGCGGCATCCAATGAGGAGGGCTCCTTTCACTTCACTACAACACAGACGGGCGAGCAATCTATTCAAGCCACGATGGTGGGGTACGCGACGGCCGAGCGTACCGTCTCCCTTTCCCATGGTGAGACAACGACCATCGAGCTTGTGCTTCATCCCAACGAGGTCGAGTTGGCAGAAGCCGTTGTTACCGGGCGTAGCTTCACAACCGGTGTGGCTGAAAATGCCACCTTGCAACCACTCGACATCGTTACCACGCCGGGTGCGGCAGCCGATATTTTCCGGGCATTCCAGACACTCCCCGGCACAGCACGTGTCGATGACGGCGCGGGCCTTTTTGTTCGCGGCGGCGATGTGAGCGAGACCGCCGTCCTTCTCGACCGAGCAACGGTGCATCATCCCTACCGTTTTGAGTCGCCCACAGGCGGTGCATTCGGTACCATTCCGCCCTTCTTGACTGAAGGCACCGAGTTCTCAACCGGCGGTTTCTCGGCACGGTACGGAAATGCCCTGTCGGCAGTACTGGCCATGGAGACGCCTTCGCGTCCAGAACAGCATCAGCAGTACGTGAACCTGGGGCTGGCTGCAGCCTCGCTTCGTCTTGACGTGCCACTTATTGATGGCACACTGGGACTTCGCGCCTCTGGCAACCGGTCGTTTACAGGGCTGCTCTTTCGAGTGAACGGCTATCAGGATGACTTTACGACTACGCCGCAGGGCACCGATGGCAACCTAAGTCTTATTTGGGACTACAGTGACGCCGGGCAACTGAAGTTCTTCAACCATATCGACACGCACCGCCTTGGCGTTGAGGTTGACGAGCCATCGTTTACGGGCACCTATCGCGGACGGGCCACAACCCACTTCCACAACCTACAGTGGACACAGGTCTACGACAGCGGTGTGGTTCAGACAAGCCTTGCGGTTAGTCGCCACAGCGCGCGCCGCTCGCTCGGTTCGATGGATCTACGCCCGACAACCCAGATCGCTGCCTTGCGCTCGGATGTTGAGCACGACCTTTCACAAAATGTCCGGGTGCTTACAGGAGCTATTATAGAGCGTCAAAGCCGGGGGTTCGAAGGAACGGTTCCCCAACACACCCCCGTGCTCGACCCCAATGCAGACGAACAAGTGATCAAGGACACGGAGCATACAACACGCGGGGGCGCATACGCCGAACTGGAGGTCCGTCCCGCCTCAGACCTCACGTTTACAGCCGGTATTCGCGCCGATGCACAGTCGCCGACTCACCAACTCGTCGCCGATCCCCGCCTCTCGCTGCAATATGCTCTTACCGACAACACAAGCGCTCGTCTGGCTTGGGGCATCTACCATCAGTTTCCAGATCCAGGCGTTTACGATGCACTTCCCGATGCGCCCGTCCAACGAGCCCAGCAAGCGCGTCATTGGATTGCCGGTCTACATCACGAGCGCGACCTGTGGCAACTTCGCATGGAAGGCTACTGGAAGCCGTACCGCAGCTTAACCATAACGGACGGCGAGCGGCGCTATGCGAACAACGGGACAGGGTATGCGCGTGGCATCGATCTTTTTGCCAAGTACGGTGGGTTTCTGGAGACGCGCTTCAACGGATGGCTTAGCTATAGCCTGCTTGAATCGAGACGCACACAGGTGCGCCGCGAAGGAACGGATGTCGCGTTCGAAGAGGGGCCTTCTCCGTTCGACATCACACACAATCTGGAGGCCGTCGGCAAAGTGCGTCTTGTCTATCAACTGCGCGCGGGCGTGACGTGGACTCTCGCGTCTGGACGCCCCCACACACCGGTGACCAACGCGGTTCCGCAGCACGACGGGGCCTTCTATCTGCCCGTTGAAGGACCGGTTGGATCCGAACAGTTATCTCCGTTTCACACCCTTGACCTTTCGGTTAGTTACCATTGGCCATTTGGCGACGAGCGAAACGCCGTCTTTTACGTTTCCATCGACAACGCCCTCGATCGGGCCAATGTAACCGGTGTCGAATATAACCGCGACTACTCCATGCGAACCGAACGCACCACCAATTTTCGGCGGTCGATCTACGTGGGAGTGTCTTTCACGCTGTAGCGATCGTGCGTCTTACCGATGCGACACACGACTCGTCGACCTCCTGCGAACGCATACCCGCTTTCGTCATGATGAGAATCCCCTGTCGAGCACTCAAAACCAGCCGGAAAATTATGATGCGATACGTGTCAACAGGATACCTGCTTATTTCTTTGCTACTGCTTGGCGTGTCTCTGCCACTCAGCAACGAGGCCTCGAACGTAAGCCCAGATCACAAGAGTCCGGATGCGAAGGCTACTGCAACGCCAACTGATTCCCTTATTATCGAAGCGCGATCGTTGCTTCAGGAAGGCGTGAACACTGCCGACCGAGGCATGATGGAGCGCGCCCGCACGCAGTTCGAACGAGCCACGGCGGATGATACCTATGCAGCACTTGCTCATTACTATGCCGGACTTTCCAATTATAGGCTCGCTTCGATTTTTTTGGAGGCCGACGACATGCCCATCAGTAATTATCTGGATGCTGCAGACCATCACTTGGAGACGGCTATCGACCTCGACCCGCAGCTTGCCGATGCCTATGCGCTTCAGTCGAGCGTCTACGGACTTAAGATCAGCCACCGTCCATGGCGTGCTGTTACGCTTGGGCGTGCCTCCGGCACCCTTATGGAGCAGGCGCTCGAATTGGAGCCCAACAACCCCCGCGTCGTGCTCCTCAAGGCCCAGTCTGACTTCCATACGCCCAGTGCGTTCGGCGGCGATAAAGACAACGCGCTAGAAGGGTTCAAGAAAGCCGCCAACCTGTTTGAAGAGAAAGAAGACAGCGATCCACTCCAGCCTCAGTGGGGACATGAGGAGGCGTATGTCTGGATCGGCATTGCACATGCTGAAGAAGAACGGTATGCCGCCGCCCGAACAGCTTTTGAGCGCGCTCTAGAGATCAACCCGGACTACGGATGGGTCAAGTACGAGTTGCTTCCCGAAATGACCCGTGCTGACGCGGATTCGTAACGCGCTCCCGCTGCGCCTCCATGGACATCCATCCAAACAAAAGAGTACGCACGGGTCCCAGAGCCCTGATTTCGCTTCGTAATCCTACCCGCTTACCATGCCTGCAATTGCTGACCAGATTGCACGCTTTTCCGACAACGATGCCTCGTTGTCTCACACCGGTGAAGCGCCCCCACCACGCATCACGTGGCGGGGCGTGCTAATAGCAGGTACCCTTTGGGGCCTTTACGCACTTTTCTATACAGCTGTCATTTCTGCAGCCGAGCAAACGCCCTTTGCCACTCTCTTAATGGGTCAGGTTGTAAGCACCGCGATTTTGGCGCTCTACAGCATTCCCATCTGGTGGCTCACCGTGCGTAAGATGGATAGCTGGGCCTGGGGATGGGTGCTGGGGGTACATCTGGTTCTGGCTCCTGCCTACGCATGGGGGAGCCTGGAAAGCTATCTTATAATTTCTGATACGGTATTTGAAGTCGGTCTTCGTGAAGAACTTACTGAAGAGTATATATTCATCGCCGTCACGCATCTCACAATTTATGCGGTGCAGTTCGCGATCTATCACCTGGTGCGCACCCGCCAACGAAAACGGTGGCGCGAATGGCAAGCGATGCAAGGGTGGGCACGCGCTCGGGAACAGGAACTCGCCGCGCTCAAAGCGCAAATCAACCCACACTTTCTGTTCAACACGCTAAACTCGATTAGCTCCACCCTGAAGCGATACCCAGACCGTGCCCGCGAAATGATTGCAGGGCTATCTCAGATGTTGCGCTACGTGCTTGACGCATCCGACCGCGACCTGGTGCCGCTTCGCGACGAGATTACGTTTGCACAGACGTACCTTAATCTCGAAGGGCACCGCTTCTCTGATCGGCTCCACACTCGCTATGATATTGCGATTAACGACGCCGAGTTGAACACGCCCATCCCCCCGATGACGCTGCAGCCGCTCGTCGAAAATGCGATCAAGCATGGCATTGCCCCCCAAGAAGAAGGCGGAACGGTCACGCTTCACGTCACATCCGACAATGGATGGCTCCACGTAACGGTAGATGACACCGGTGCAGGATCCGATACCGACAATCCGGTGGAAACCAGCGAGGGGACTGGTCTACCCAACACGAATGAACGTCTAGTTCATGCCTATGGCCCAAAGGCGGCCTTGCACACAGAGCCCCTCCAGAACGGCGGATTTAGCATCAGCTTTTCCGTCCCTAAGTCGGCACCTACTGATTAAAGCAATTGTTGCTATGCGTGCTCTCATTGTTGACGACGAGCCGCCCGCTCGTAATATGGTCCGCGAGTACCTGACAGAGGAATATCCCGAGATCGATATTATCGGAGATGCTGGTACCGGCCGCGAGGCTGTGGATCGGATCAATGAAGAGCTTCCCGACCTTGTCTTTCTGGATATCCAGATGCCAGGCCTTGATGGTTTCGACGTGCTGGCTCGCCTGGATGTGCTTCCGTCCCTCATTTTCTCGACGGCCTACGACGAGTATGCCATTCAGGCGTTCGATGCGGGGGCTATAGATTACCTGCTTAAGCCCTACTCACGAGCGCGCTTTCGCAAAGCCGTTGACCGGGCCCTTCAGCGCGCGCAGCAAGACCAACCGACCGACAACTATGCGGAACAGCTTAACACACTACTCAAGTCAACCAAGGCCAACGACGCCCCCCAACGGCTCTATGTACGCCATGGCAAAAAAATCATCCCCGTTGACCTTGAAGACGTCATTTACATTGCAGCAGCAGGCGACTATGCTAAGCTACACACTGAAGAAGATACCTATCTCTCAAGCGCAGGCATCGGGGCGCTTGAGAGCCGTCTCGACACAGCGCGCTTTCTGCGTGTGCACCGATCAACCATCGTGGCGCTTCCGGCTATCAAGCATCTGGTAAGCGATGGGTCAGGCGGGTACTGGATTCGACTGTGCAACAACGAGCGTGTGCGCGTGAGTCGGTCGTATGCCGATGAGATTCGGAGCCTTATCGCGTGATAACTGACCTATCAGAA
>CAZZCI010000180.1:2629-5597 GCA_964653015.1 uncultured Rhodothermales bacterium | reverse complement strand
CGAGCCCGGAGGGCGACTGATGGAGCGAAGCGGAATAAGGGAGAGGGGGTTCGAAGAAGAAAACACTGCGGTCCCCACACCTTATCATTCAGGTGCGACAGCGCCCCACAAACACACGTTCCCCTTGACAGATGAGGCTGCTCTGCCAAGGGGAAGGCATCTATTCGCGGTTTGTGTTCTGTGTGCTACACATGGGCTTGCACATCTCGATCGCTCGACGATGACACCGCCGCATCGGAGGCATCAGGGGTGTCTTCGTCGGCGGGCGGTTCCACGCGGGTGGCGCCAATCAGCTTATAGCCAATGCCGTACACGCTTCGAATGGCCCAGTTCGATTCGTCGTCGCCTTCCATAGCGTCACGCAAGGCATTCACATGGCGGTCGATCGTGCGCGTTTCGACCTCGGCGGGCAGATTCCACACATCGCGCAGAATCTGCTCACGGGTAGCCGTGCGTCCACGACGGCGGATGAGGTACTCTAGCAGGGCATACTCCAGGTCGGTAAGCTTTACAGGCTCGCCGCTACTGCTCTTCACAACCGACTGCCCATCCAGGTCGACAGTCAGACCGCCCACCTCAAACACACCGCCTTCCTCGGAGGCTTGTGCTTCACGGCGGAGCAGCACCTCGATGCGAGCCATCAGTTCTTCCGTGGCAAATGGCTTGGTCAGGTAATCGTCGGCCCCCGACTGAAAGCCTTCCATCTTGTGCTCGTGCCCACCGAGCCCCGTAAGCATCAAGACAGGCGTTTGCACGCCTTCAGCACGTGCTTGTCGAAGCACAGCAAAACCATCGCGGTCGGGGAGCTTCGCATCCAAGATAATCAGATCATAGCCCGGAAGCGCCACCGCTTTCTCACGTCCCGACTCACCATCGGTGGCCAGCGTTACGTCGTAGTCCTTCGACTCCAGATAGAGCACGAGACTCGTGCTTAGCTCTTCGTTATCTTCAACAACTAAGATCCGTGGGGATTGGGCATCTTTCATCATGGCGATTTATCGTCGATTCGGTGAAAACGAGAGTGCAAAGGGCGTGCACCGGTATTGCAGGTCTGCACCGGATCGCCGCAACACGCTGGGGGACGTGTGTCTCTACTGAACCAAAATCTATGACGAGAGTGCCTTTTTTGTGTGGCAACAATGAAACGATTTAGCCACCACCGCCCGTCTTTCAATACAATGTTGCAATCTCCACCATAGTTAGGAGACTCTTTTGCCTTCTATGCCGCAAGCGTGACGTGCGTGACACCCGCTCCCCCTTCCTCAATGGGCGCAATGTCGAAGTGGGCCACATCGGGACGCTGCCTCAGATGATCGTGAATGGCTTCGCGCAGCGCTCCGGTGCCTTTGCCGTGCAGAATCTCAACCGTGTTCAGCTGAGCTGCTACGGCATCATCCACAAAGTGCTGGGTACGCTGCAGCGCCTCCTCGACCCGTTCACCCCGCAGGTCAATGCGATGTGAGGCCTGCAGCGACTCCATCGATGTGGTGTATCCACTTCCTGTAGAGGCATCGGCATCCTTCGGGCCGCCTACTTTGGTGAGACGCTGCACGGGAACGCGCATGTGCATGGGGCCCGCCCCAACGAGCGCCTCGCCATTTTCAAGCTCTAGCACCTCTACCTCGGTCGATCCATCATCGACCACCACCTGGTCGCCTTCTTCGATAGGCCCTGCCGGGGAGGGCTTGCTCTTGCGGGTGGTGGATTTTTGTGTGCCGGAATCTGTTCCTTCAGGACCCTCCCGAGCATCTTGTTCTGCCTTACGAGCCTCTTCGCCTCGTTTATGCACCTCGGTCTTGTACTCCTCTAGCCGTTCACGCGCCGCTTTAGTCGCCTCGCGCTCGGCCTCGGCCTCTTTGATTTCGCGGATGGTGCGCTCCACGCGGGCATTGGCTTCGTTGACAATCCGTTCGGCCTCTTCGAGCGCCTGCTGGCGATATTCCTCGCGCTTTTTATCAATGGTTTGGCGTTTTTGAGTTAAGCGCTCTCGCTCGGCCTGGGCGCGCCGCTCGGCTTCCTCGGCTTCACGCAGCCGTTTTTCGAGGGCCTGCGTCCGCGTCTCGAACGTCTTCACCAGGTCCTCTAGTGCGGCCATTTGCTCGCCTGCCAGAGTGCGTGCTCGGTCGAGCAACGAACGGTCGAGGCCCATCCGCTCGGCAATCTCAAACGCATACGACGACCCCGGCACCCCTTGCTGATACTGATACGTAGGCGCCAGTGTCTCCTGGTCAAACACCATGGATCCATTCTCGACGCCGTCCGCCTCGTAGGCATACGCTTTTAGGGCACCGTGGTGGGTGGTAGCAATGGTGCGCACGCCTACCTCTGTCAGTCGCTCAAGCAAGGCCTGCGCCAGCGCGCCGCCTGCCTCTGGATCTGTGCCCGTTCCGGCCTCATCAATCAAGACCAACGTGTTAGGTGTAGCGTTTTGCATCATGTGACGCAGGTTGGCCACATGCGAACTAAACGTAGAAAGGTCATCTTCAATTGACTGCTCATCGCCAATGTCTACAATGACTTTCGACCAAAGCGGTACATTGCTGTGAGGCGCTGCTGGAATGGGCAATCCGTACGCCGCCATCAGCGAACAGAGGCCGACCGTTTTCATCGCCACCGTCTTACCACCCGCATTCGGTCCGGTAATCACGAGCGTGGTGATGTCGCGCCCCAACTCGATGGTGAGCGGCACCACGGGCTCATCGGATTCGGGGGTGTCGGCATGCTGACGGTGCAACACCAATGCGGCATTGCGCGCCTCGGCCAGTGACACGAAACCGTCATCGTTCAGGTGCGGCACATGGGCATCAATCTCGTTGGCCATGCGCGCTTTGGCTTGCAGCAGATCGAACTGGGCCAGCACACGCAAATTCGTCTCGACGGCGTCGGCGTTATGGCGAAGATGCCCCGTGGCTTCCCGCAAGATGCGCTTGATCTCGTTACGCTCGTCGGCTTCCAGCTCGCGCACCTC
>CAZZCI010000180.1:0-2529 GCA_964653015.1 uncultured Rhodothermales bacterium | reverse complement strand
ATTTGGCGGCGGATGCGCATCAGGTTTTCGGAGGCGTCGTCGCGAACCGACCCGGTATCGTCGATGATGGATGCGAGATGGGCTTCGAGGTCATCGAGCGGGGCGAGGCGACGTGCGCTTTTGGCCAGCGCAGGATAGTCGGCCTTACGATCGGCACAGTAGCGCGCCAGGCGCTGCCCTGTAACGAGCACCTGACGCACCTCATGCAACGCCTGGGCATCTACATACGCATCCGTTGGGCGGGCTTTGCGCAGCGTGTCGCGCAGGTCGTGCACATGCTGCAGCGGAGGCGTTTTGTCGTACCGCAGCGCCTGCTGATACTCATCTACGCGCTGCAACTCGGTATGTAGCCAGTCGGCCGAACGGGCTGGCTTCATCTTCGACAATCGTTCTTGCCCCAGGGGCCCGCGTACCAAATCGTTTAGGCGGCGGCGCACCACGTCAAAGCCAAGTTTCGTTTCAATGGAATCGGGATACGTATGCATCCTGCTAAACACTTCTCCAAAACAGCGAACAAACACACAACGGCTGATGCCAGGCGATGCTGACACCAGCCGCTGATGCTCAACGAGGGCAAACCGCAGAGGCTCCTGCTGCTTGACGACCTCGCCTCGATTTTACAGGTTGATCGTCGTCACGATCGGGGGCCCACGTAACTGTGGTCGCCTACGTTAACGACGGAAGCCTCGGGATCGACCGTGGCGTGCTGCCCTACGATGGAATCAGCCAGAACGGCGTTTTCCACGGTGGACTCGGCAAAGAGGATGCTGTCGCGCACCACGCTGCCCCGTACCGTGGCTCCAGCCTCAATAGAGACGTTGGGGCCTATCACTGCATTTTCAACGGTGGCTCCCGGACCGATGTACACTGGTTCGTGGACTACGCTATCGGTTACGGTGCCCTGCACAGCCTCATCGGGCTCGCGCTTTAGCACACGCTGTGTGGTTTCAAGGAGCGACGGAATGGTACCGCAGTCCATCCACGCATCAACCGATGCCGTTTTGAAGACCGCTCCATCTTGCAGCATCCGGTCAAACGCATCGGTAAGCTGGTACTCATCACCTTTTCCGCGGATGTTGTGCTCGATGAGGTATTCAATTTCTTGATGCAAGCGCGCTAAGTCGCGCACATGATAAATGCCGATGATGGCTTCGTTCGAGATCGGTTCGTCCGGCTTTTCGACGAGACGCACCACGCGCTCACCTTCGCGTACCGCTACGCCAAAGCGACTCGGATCCTCTACCTCGCGCACCCACATGGTCACATCGGCGTCGGGGTCAAGCACCGTTTGGTCATCCATACCGAAAAGCGTATCGGCAAAGACCACGATGCCGCTGCCTTCAAGATGATGGCCTGCAGATCCAACTGCATGGGCGGTACCCAGTGCCTGATCTTGCACCGCAAACTCAGCGGTCATATCGTGCGCAGCGCAAATCTCGGTCAACTGATCGCGAATCGCTTGCCCAAAGTCAGGGCCCAGCACAAACACGCCGGTATCAATAGACACGTCGATGGAGGCAGAGAAGGTGTCTACGATTCGTTCAACGATAGACATCCCTCGTACCGACAGCAGCGGCTTGGGCGTAACATGAGAATGCGGGCGTACGCGTGTGCCGCGGCCCGCCATAGGAATAATTAGTTTCATAACAGCAGTGTAGTCAATAGTATCTGGAGCAAACGAAAAGCAGTGGCAGCTCCCGCTCAAACGCCGTATGGATGCAAGCTACCTACTGTATAGATACCAGATTGCTACCGTGCGTGCCAGTAATTTTCAATCAAACTCCGCGGTACACGACATAATGTGTACATTATTCTGAACGAGGTGCCCCCTACATCCCCCACATGATAACCACCTCAGCACAGAAAGGGGCCATTTATTTGTTTGGCACGTGGGTTGTTTTTGTATGCTTCGCCCGTGGGGCGCCGCCGAAACCTGTGCTCCCCTGTGCCTCTGGTCCCTCTACTTTCGTATTTAGTGTTTCCTTATTGAACGTGATTCTTATGAGATCGCCATCCCGACTTCTTGCCGTGCCGCTGGTCCTCCTTCTATTGGTTACCGGTTTCACCCTTGGGGGGTGCGAAACGTTAAGCAGCACCGAGCAGGGGGCCATTGTAGGTGCTGGAGCAGGAGGCGCTGCTGGAGCTGCCATTGGACGCGCCGCTGGGGGCACCGCCGAGGGAGCCATCCTTGGCGCCGTTATCGGCGGTACGGCGGGGGCCATCATTGGACAACGCATGGACCGTAAGGCGGAGGAACTGGAGGCCGAGTTGGAAGATGCTGAAGTCGAACGAGTCGGAGAAGGGATTAAGGTCACCTTCGATACAGGCATTCTATTTGACTTTGACTCGTCTGACCTGCGGCCCGCTGCACGCTCTAACCTCAACGAATTAGCTGCAAGCCTCAACGACTTTGAAGAAGCGCAACTGCTCATAGTGGGCCACACCGACTCGCAAGGAGATGCCTCCTACAATCAGGGCCTGTCGGAACGGCGTGCTAGCGCGGCATCGGCGTATCTGCGCCAGCAAGGC
>CAZZCI010000179.1:0-5598 GCA_964653015.1 uncultured Rhodothermales bacterium | reverse complement strand
ACGAGCGAGGTGTTGTGTCCGCCAAACCCAAAGGCATTACTAAGCGCAATATTAAGCGTGCGTTCTTGCGGCTCATTGAATGTGTAATTGAGATCGCATGCAGGGTCAGCCTCCTCGAAATTGATTGTAGGCGGCACCACGTTATGCTTCAGTGCCTGGATAGAAGCGATAGCTTCGACTGCCCCGGCGGCTCCAAGCAAGTGCCCCGTCATGCTTTTCGTAGACGACACGTTCAAATCGTATGCGTGGTCGCCAAACACTTTTTTGATGGCGCCCGTTTCTGCCTCATCGCCAAGCGGGGTGGAGGTGCCATGGGCGTTGATATAATCGACATCCTCAGGTTCGCACTCAGCACTTTCAAGGGCTCGGTTGAGCGCCAGACGTACGCCGCCTCCGTCTGGATCAGGCGCCGTGAGGTGATGCGCATCCGCCGACATGCCGGCGCCCAGCACTTCAGCATGAATGGTCGCCCCACGTGCTTTTGCACTTTCCAGGCTCTCTAAGAACAGCGCTCCTGCGCCTTCGCCCATGACAAACCCATCACGGTGTTTGTCGAACGGCCGACTTGCATGGGCGGGATCGTCATTACGTGTGGAGAGAGCGCGCATTGAGGCGAACCCAGCAATACCAAGTTTTGTCACGCACGCATCGGTGCCCCCGCACACAGCTCCATCAATATCGCCGCTGCGAATCAGGCGGAAGGCGTCGGCAATGTTATGGTTGGCCGTTGCGCACGCCGACACGATAGCGTGGTTGGGGCCGCGAAACCCGTGTTGCATAGCAATTTGCCCGCTTGCAATGTCGGGAATGAGCATAGGGATGAAGAACGGCGATACGCGCGTTTCTCCACTATCGAGGAAGTACTCGGTCTGCTCTCGGAACGTCTGCATCCCGCCAATGCCGCTGCCGTAGATCACGCCGATGCGGTCCTTTTTTTCTTGTGGCAGGTCGTCCTCAAGACCCGCATGGGCCACGGCCTGATCGGCGGCGACCAGCGCATACTGGCAAAAGGGATCCATGCGCCGTGCATCTTTGGCATTTAGATAGTCGGAGGCCTTGAAATCGGGGAGTTCGCAGGCAAACGTAGAGCGTAGTCCCTCGGGGTCGAATGAGGAAATGGTAGCCGCTCCGCTGGTGCCATTGAGCAGGCCCTCCCAAAACGTATCAACGGTTAAGCCCAGGGGTGTAAGCGCACCCATGCCGGTAACAACAACGCGATGAGCAGACATGATGGAGGCAAAGCTAGTCAGAAAAACGATGCAAACACACAGGGTACCTGTACGGTGGACTCCGCAGTGGGCTCCCTGACAACATGATGCCAAGCAGCATCACGCCACAAACAGCAAACCCGGCGAGCCAACTCGCCACAGAGCGAGGGGTCGCCGGGAGGGCTGTTGGCAACACCAAGACGGTGTTAGGCTTTTTCCGAAAGGTAATCGATAGCGTCGCCCACCGTCGCGATTTTTTCCGCTTCCTCGTCCGGAATCGTCAGGTCGAACTCTTTCTCGAACTCCATGATCAGCTCCACCGTATCGAGCGAGTCGGCGCCCAGATCGTTCGTAAACGACGCATCGGTGGAGACGTCGGACTCGTCAACGCCCAGCTTTTCGACGATAATGGATTTTACGGTTGATTCGATGTCAGTAGCCATAAGGGTTGGGTTGGGTGTGCGTTAAATCAGTGCGAAATAGGGTCCTCGACGGAGGAAGGCGCTACGCGCGACCGCTACAGAGCGGCACGCATGGCGTGGAAAAGGCAGGTTCAGCGGCTTTCATGGGCGCTGTTACGCCTGTCCGCACCACTACACGGTGCCCGCACACAAATGGTTTCGGGGCGGCTGTGCGTAGGGGCGGTCCCAGTGTTGCAAAGGATGTCTTCCGGAAGAAGTACCGGGGCGCGCCCTCCATCTCTTACTTTTTGTGCGCTAAAAGGCAGCTAGTTCGCGGGCGGCCTCCAGCACATCATCATCGCTGGGCAGTACCTCGCGTTCCAGGCTGTGCGCAAATGGAATATGAGAAAAGGCGCCAGCCACGCGGCGTACCGGCGCATCCAACTGCTTAAAGGCGAGGTCGGCAATTTGCGCGCTCACCTCGGCGCCGTACCCGATGAACTCATGGTCTTCGTAGAGCACAAGCGCCCGGTTGGTCTTAGACACCGACTCCAGAATGGTATCGGTATCGAGGGGGACCATGGTGCGCAGGTCGATGATCTCTACGTCAATGCCTTCTTTCGCCAGTTCTTTGGCCGCATTGTTGGCTTTATGCACCATCATTCCGTACGTGATGATGCTAAGATCGGTGCCTTCACGCGCGACGCGGGCTTCTCCGAACGGAAGCAGGTAGTCTTCGGGCGGTGTGGGCGTGCGTGCAGCGGCAGCACGGTAAAGCGCCTTGTGTTCGAGAAACATCACGGGGTCCTCCATGCGCATGGCTGTGGTGAGCAACCCCTTGGCATCGGCAGCGGTAGATGGCATGGCGATTTTGATGCCGGGCGTATGCCCAAAAATAGACTCAATGTTTTGTGAGTGGCACAGCCCGCCGTGAATGTATCCTCCGCAGGGCACCCGAATCACCATGGGGCAACTCCATGCGTTGTTGGAGCGATACCGGAACGGGGCCACCTGATTGCGCAGGTGCTGCATACCGGGCCAGATGTAATCGGCAAACTGAATTTCGATTACCGGACGATATCCGCTGGCGGCCCAACCTACTGCACTTCCAATGATGGACGCCTCGGCAAGTGGTGCGTTGAAGCAACGATCTTCGCCATACAGACGCGTCAGGTCTTTGGTCGCAGTAAAGACGCCGCCTTTTTCACCGGCTACGTCTTCGCCGTACACGATGATGTTTTCGTTGCGTGCCATTTCTTCCTTGAGGGCCCGGTTGATGGCATCAACCATCACCATCGGCTCCTCATCGGGGTCAATGTCGGATTCGTCGCTGTATTCGAGCCCTAAGTCGCCCTCAAAGAATACATGGTCGGTGGCCGTTGCCGGATCGGGGTCGGGCTGCTCTTGCGCCCATTTCGAGGCCTCCTCGACCTGTTCGTGTACGTCTTGCTGCAGCGCGTCGATCTCATCCTCGGCAAACATGTCGGCCTCAACGAGTGCATTGCGCATCCGCTTGATGGGGTCGATGGCACGATCGGATTCGAGTTCCTCGTCGGCGCGGTACTTGGTGTGGTCGTCGGAGGAGGAGTGCGGTAGCAGGCGCACCACATCGGCGACAAGGCACACCGGGCCGCCGCCATTGCGCATGTGTGTGATGGCAGCCTCGGCAGCAGCAGCCGTTTCGAAGAAGTCGGTGCCGTCCACGCGAATGCGGCTGAGCCCTTCGTACCCGGCCGCCAACTTGTAGGCGGTGCCGCCGGCGGTTTGCTCTTCAACGGGGACGGAGATGGCGTATTTGTTGTCTTGCACCATAAAGAGCACAGGCGCCTGTGCGCGGGTGGCCCAATTGAGCGCCTCGTGGAAATCCCCTTGCGATGTGGCTCCGTCGCCGCACGACGCGTAAACGAACGCATCTTCACCGCGCTGCTGGATGGAGAGCCCAAACCCGACCGCTGGCATAAACTGCGCACCAACCGAGGAGGACGTGGTCATTACATTGAGATCACGCAGGCCGAAGTGTTCTGGCATTTGGCGTCCGCCGGAGTGGGGGTCATTGGCTTTGGCCAGGTGCGCCAAGAATGCGTCTTCAGGGCGCATCCCCAACGAAAGCGTGATACACAGGTCACGATAGTACATGGCGAACCAGTCGTGCCCCGGACGCGCCTGAAGCCCAACAGCGGCTTGAGCGGCTTCGTGCCCAGAGGCGCCAATATGGAAGTGGCCTTTGCCTTGCTTCAACAGCGTCATCATCTTTTCGTCGAGGCGCCGCGACAACATCATAGTGCGAAGCGCCTGACGGAGCGTGTCGGCATCAAAGTCGTGAGGCGAACGCTCAGGGATATCGAAAGGTGCGTCGTATTGCGGGGTGGATACCGCTTCGGTGGCGGCATGAACGGCGCCGTCTTGAGGATGCATGTGTGCGTTGGAGGCCATGGGAGATACTCCGGTTCATTCTACCAATATCGAACGGACCCGCCTTGTGCACCGGACTGCGGCCGCGGGGGCACGCTATTCGGGCGATGAAACGAGGGGGTATCATCCAAGAAATCTTGGACATACGCGTAAATGCCTCGCTTCCGCTCAAGGTGGCGTCTTACAACACAATATGACTGCGCGTAAGCGCACGGCCTGAACGAAGCGCTTCCGGTACCTATAGGGTACAAACGATTTGACGGAAAGAGGGTGAAAAAGCGCTTAGTTTCACCATCGGGGGCTCGTGTAGACGCTCGGTGTTAAGCGTTGTTGTCCTCGCTTTCGTCATCATCGGGGGCATCATCGAACGTTTTCATCACTCGGGTGGCTGCCTGGGTGGCCTGGTGGACCGCCTCATCAGGGTCAAAGTCAATCGTTGCGGGATCCGATGAACTGTCGGCATCAAAGAGCAACGGATCCTCTGCCTTAGTCCGGTGCTTAGCGCGCTCGATTTGGGCACGCATGCCCGCTCGTAGACTTGGAAGTAAGTCTATGATGCGCGTGGTGCCTTCTGTAGTAACACGCAGGTTTGCATTGTCGAGGTCTACATCGCTCACGCGCAACGTAAGTGCGTCGTCAACCTCGATATTACACCGCAGCAGTAGGTGTCCAAACAAGCTGCGTGGTGTGCTTGGACGCGCAAAGGACTCGACCTCGTCAAGCTCAGCTTCGTCGGAAGCGCGGCGCACGTCGTTTAAATAAAACATGACGGCGTCGAGCGCCTGATTACGCTCCGCTGGCGTAAGATTTTGATTGGCATCCAGAAAGTCCATAAAGTCAGACACACTCTGCATCCACAAGAGCGGAATGTCTTGTTTTTGACAGAAGCGGTGGTAGCAAATAGTCCACACGCCGTAGATCTCCGCTTGCTTATCAGATACATTGAACGTGGGCGCGAACCGCCGGATGGCGCTCAGTATCTTCACCTCATCATTTCCGACGTGAATCGTTGGCGTGTTTGAATCGGACATGGAAAAACCGGAAGCAATGACGAAGACCGTGAACGCAACGCTTGCGCACAACAGCGTTGCTTAGCGCCTGTTGTGTTTTCTATGTGGGTAGCGGTTCAAAGGTAAGTGATAACTGTTTTGAGTTCTTATTTTGGACTACTCGCCCCCTACATCGTCTATCTGATTCCCTGAAGCATATACGGCTTGTTTCTTTCACAACGTATCTACCGCTCCCCGTAATTCCACCCTCGATGGGTGCTTTAGTTTTGTTCGTATAATATACAAATTGACGTGGGGAGAGGCAATTCGTGAGCCAGAGAGCAAGTGGGTCCACAAAAGAATCTTTGAGAATGTCATTGCGAGGAGCGCCAGCGAGGGAGTGCCTTTAGGGTGCAATCTTGTGCCTTCAAACGGGGCGGCACTGCCCAATGGAAAGGCATGAGATCGCCATGTCGGTCGCAGGCTCCCCCCTCGCGATGACCTAATCCTTGCACATAACTTTGTCTCTGGTATTTCGTTCGTGGAAAATTTGACTTCTCCACCGTCTGCTCAATGAGAGACTGTTGG
>CAZZCI010000178.1:2532-5600 GCA_964653015.1 uncultured Rhodothermales bacterium | reverse complement strand
CGCAGCAGCGCTGCGTCGCTACAGAACGTACTTTCTACCGTGGCGGTACCTCGCCACGTCGCTATGCCGGCGCGTGCTGCACATCGGTGATAATCTGGTCGCGACGCGGACCAATCGAAATCGATCCGATGCGGGCGTCGCTGTGCGCCTCTACAAACTGCAGATAATCCTGCGCGGTGGCGGGGAGCTCGTTCCACGAACGCACGCCCGTGATGTCTTCATCCCACCCCGGCAGCGTTTCATAGACGGGCGTAATGCGCTCTAGCGTGTGGGCTTCGCTCGGAAAGCGTTGCGTCTCCTTGCCGTCGTACTGATACGCCACGCACACCTTGATTTCGTCGAGCCCCGAGAGTACATCCAGCTTGGTGATGACCAACTCGGTAAATCCGTTGATCATAGTGGCATAGCGCAGCGCCACCAGGTCGAGCCAACCGCAACGACGCGGACGCCCCGTGGTTGCTCCAAACTCGGCGCCTACTTTGCGCAGGTGTTCGCCCATTTCGTTGTCGAGTTCGGTGGGAAAGGGACCATTGCCTACGCGCGTGGCATAAGCCTTGGCAATCCCGATGATGCGGTTGACATGCACCGGAGAAACGCCCAATCCGGTTGAGGCGCCTCCAGCGGTCGGATGGCTCGACGTAACATACGGATAGCTCCCAAAATCGATGTCAAGCAGCGACCCTTGCGCGCCCTCGGCCAGCACGTGTTTATCCTGCTTAAGGGCACGCCCCAATCGTTGCGCCGTGTCGGTCACGTACGGATCCAACTGCTGATCCAAGGCCACGTACTCATCAACAATGGCATCGACATCCAACTGGTTGGCCCCGTATACGCGCTCAAGCATCGTGTTCTTGGCTTCGATAGCTCGCGTAAGCTTGGTGCGCAACACATCGCGATCGAGCATATCAACAACCCGGATGCCCGTGCGAGCAAACTTATCGGCATACGCTGGTCCGATGCCACGCCCTGTGGTTCCAATGGCGTCGTTATCGTCATCGGTCTTGCGGCCTTTCTCTTGAGCAGCTTCTATGGCCTTATGATACGGCATGATGACATGGGCATTATGGGAGATGTGCAGCCGTCCCTCAACCGGATAGCCAAGGCCCTTGATTTGCTCAATTTCATCGAGCACGGCCTTCGGATCAATGACCACCCCGTTGCCAATGACGCACTCCACGCCCTCGTGAAAGATACCGCTGGGAATGAGGTGGAGCACAAACTCCTCATCGTCCCAACAGATGGTATGTCCGGCGTTGGCTCCGCCCTGGTAGCGCGCTACGATGTCAATGTCTTCGCTGAGCAGGTCAACGATTTTGCCTTTGCCTTCGTCGCCCCACTGGCTTCCGATTACGATAGAAACTGGCATGAATGTGTAGATCGAGCAGCTGAAAGAAAAATGCGGATGCGGCTGAATCGTATGTGCCAACGTGGTAGTCACACAGCAGCCACACAAAAGCCGGAGGCCGGTGTGCATCTTTTCGGATGCGACCCACACGACCCCCGGCTTCGTAACGCAGGGTACGATGTACGGTTCAGATGACGCCACGCGTAGCCCTGCTCACGCGTGAGCGGCTATGCTACATTGCTGCAGCACCGGCTTTCTGGTCTTCGCCTTCGGCACGCAAGCGCAGCTCCACCACGATGGGCGAGGCCACGAATACTGATGAGTAGGTTCCAATGATGACGCCCAGTACAAGGGCAAAGGAGAACCCGCGCAGCACATCACCACCGAAGAACAGCAAGATGGACGTTACAATGAGCGTCGTAATCGACGTGACCACTGTACGACTTAACGTGCTGTTAATGGAGCGATTAACGACATCCATGTACTTATCGGTCTTGAACAGATTCACGTACTCGCGGGTGCGATCGAACACCACCACCGTATCGTTAAGCGAGTACCCAACAATGGTCAGGAACGCGGCGATGATGGCCTGATCGACCTGAAGCGAGAACGGAAGCACGTCTTGAAATAACGAGAAGATGCCTAACACGATGATCACATCGTGTGTCACTGCGCCTAATGCCCCGAGTCCATACCGCCACTCAAAACGCAGCATAATGTACATGAAGATGACGAAGAGGGCACCTAAGACCGAATAGATGGCCCCGCGCTGCAAATCGGCAGCGAAGCGTGGTCCCACCACGTTAGTTTGCACAATTTCAGGATTTGCCTCTGCAAAATCAGCAGCAAAGGCGCCCATCACCATCTCACGCAGGTCTTCGATGTCTTCTTCGGCCGCCGTGCGAATGAGCAGGCCGGTGGTTCCGAAGCTTTTCACCTCAGGTTCGGTGCCAAACTCCTGGGCCATTGAGGCGCGCACATCGAGTGCATCCAGTTCACCCACATTTTCGACGACAAACTCGGTGCCGCCCAAAAAGTCAATGCCCTGCTCCAGACCACGCGTGAAGAGGGAAAGGATGCTCAGCAGAATGAGCGTCCCCGAAATGATGTACCCGATCTTTCGATTCGGGATAAACGAGAAGTTAGGGTTTTCAAGTAAACGCATAGAAGAATAAGGTTATATCGTGGAACGAACCAACTAACTACAGAAGGATGGAGCACGGCATCAGCCGTACGAGACGCGCATTTTGCGCTCGTCAACCATGTAGTCAAAGATGATTCGCGTAACGATAATCGCGGTAAAGAGCGAGGCCAAGATACCGGCCATCAGCGTAACGGCAAAGCCCTGAATGGGGCCCACACCGAACGAGTACAGAATAACGCCCACAAAGAACGTCGTGATGTTGGCGTCAAGGATGGCGCTTAGCGCGCGATCGTATCCTGCATCGATTGAAGCTTTGAGCGTCTTCCCGGTGTTTTGCTCCTCTCGAATACGGTCAAAGATCAGGACGTTTGCGTCCACCGCCATACCGATAGTCAGTACAATACCTGCGATACCGGGTAAGGTGAGGGTCGCATTGAATCCGGCCAAGATGCCCAAGATCATAATGATATTGAGCAGTAGCGCAATGTCGGCGACGACGCCAGCGGTGCGGTAGTACATAATCATGAAGAGCGCCACTAAGAGCAGACCGCTAATCACGGAGACAAATCCAGCGCGGAT
>CAZZCI010000178.1:0-2432 GCA_964653015.1 uncultured Rhodothermales bacterium | reverse complement strand
GATGGCTCAGCCACGCCGTAGCGGTCCACACGATTCCGCACGATCTCCATCGCACGCTCAACGGCTTCGTCGGCTTGATCTTCGAGGTAGGCTTGCACCTCGGAGTTCTCGGAGCGCCGATCAATGCCCGCCTGTTCGTTGCGGAAGTAGCGAGACAAGCGCAGGTTGGGATCGCGCTCTTCAAACTCTTCGACAAACACCGCGATGACCGAGCGATCTTCCTCAAGGGCGCGCTGTGCAGATGCTTGCAAAACCTCTTGAAACATCTCATCCTGATTGATAGCCAGCTGCCCGAGTAGGTCAGCCACGCGCACTTCGAGTGTCACGTGCATGCCACCAAGCAGGTCTAGCCCCAGGCTTAAGGCGCCTTGACGGATTTCCTGAATTTGGGCGAAGTTTTCCTCTTCATACTGAATGCGTTCCTCTTCTTCCATCCCGCTCAGCCGCTGATCTAGCATGAGGCTTTGAGCGGTGGGCCACAGGTAGTAGCCACATAACCCAACGAAGAAGATGGTTAGCGCAATTTTGAGTCCATTATCTTTCATAGCGTACCAAAAAACGAAATATACAACGGGGTGCAGTGCAAGCCCGACGCAGAGTCACACGTCCGCCCTTCCAACGGGACATTCATCATGCGGAAGCGGACACGAACGACAGGCTGTGCTGTGGGCCAACGACCGCACAGCACGCCGGCGTATCTGGCCTTCCCCTCATACTCATGGGCCGGGGGGATACGACCAGGGGGCCGGATTGACAAAGAAAGGGCTACGGCGCACGCGGATGGGCGGCCACAAGTCGCCGCAGGAGCCAGCGTGGAGTCGGTTCGTCTAGACCATGGTCGGCTCCGATTAGCACAGACTGTGCACGAAACGCCTGCAGAGAGGCGAACGGCGCGTCGGGGATATCAGCGCGTGTGGTGGAAAGCACCGACACCGCTGCTGCACTCACGCGTGAGAGGAGCGTAGATCGATCCCAGTGCGAAGCCGGGCCATGTAACCAACGGGTAAGGACCGTTATATCGGCGTCGCTGGTCCATCCAAAGAGATCTGCAGCCGTATGGCCATCGGGCGACTCGGCCTCATAGGCTGCGAGCACCGCTTTCGTAAAGGCTTGCGAAGTGGATGGTGCTTCTTCCATCACCGTATCGACCGCGCGCTCAAACGCTTCGCGGTCGGCTTCAGAAGGCCACGACGCAACCTGTCCCTGCAACCAGGCCGCCCGTGCATCGGGCGAAGACGCTTGGAGGCTCTCCAACCACGCATTCCCCACCCAGGGCAAAAGCCCCATGGTTAACACGGCGACAATAAGACACCGCATGGTATGGGAACGAAAGCGATGCATGGAGCGCTCAGAGACAGAGTGTTACGATGGATATACGACATTCTCAAAATACAGTGCCCCGTTGTA
Source organism: uncultured Rhodothermales bacterium (assembly GCA_964653015.1). Taxonomy (GTDB): domain Bacteria; phylum Bacteroidota; class Rhodothermia; order Rhodothermales; family Salinibacteraceae; genus Longimonas. The sequence continues at coordinate 1,025 of CAZZCI010000178.1, read as the reverse complement.
TTGTTCCGCTGTATGCGCTTTGCCCTGCGGTGCTCCCTGCTAAAGCGATTGGGTATCGAAGCGTCATTGTGTTCGGAGTGCGGCCTGGCTTTCAGGGACGAAACTGATACACCCTCCGATGTCCACGAATGAGTCCGATGATGCCGCCAAGAGGAAGTCCAACGACGCCTCCGGTGAGGCCTCCAAACACGGTTTGTGCTTCTGAACCAAAGAAATCCCCCTCGCTGGCTGTGATGCGTCCGCCAATGGCACCCACCACAATGCCGCCTACCAGTCCAAGCCCAAGCCCTTCCAACGTACCGCGTCCGCGCCGCTTGACGCGGACCTCCCGGACCGTGTGCACAGCAACTGTGTGCTGGTACTGGTCGTCTCCGATCATAAACGACAGGCTATCAGCCGTCAACCGAAGGCGATGGGCAGACTCCACAACCTGCCCGTCGCGTAGGGTGATGTGTGCGGTCGTACCCTCCAATTCCTCCTGCACCTCATCGGCAGAGAGGCCTTTCACATCGTCTTTGTCTGTCGCTTCATGGGCGGGCGCCTCGGGTGGCGGATCATCCAACGTATTCACCTGAACATGCTGGGTAGAGGTGCACCCGACTGCAAAAAGAACGAACGCCAGCAGGATACACGATCTGAAAGCGTGGTTTTCGACCATCGGAATAGAGGGGATTGGTGTGCAAGATATTTATTCCGTTGACAGGTACGATGTACGCATCTATCAATGGCATTACCGTTCCGCTAAGGTGAGGAACGCCCTCTCCGGACACTACCTGTCCGTGCAACACACCGAATGCAGTAGCAGAACCGCATCCACAGGCGCCCACCGATCTGATCGCGCTCCTGCGACGCTCCGGGGTCGATCCGGTTTATCCATCGGCTACCGAATACCGAATCGCCCGAGCCGCTCACACCCGCCGAGCAAAAGCGCCTGTGCAAGGTAGTACTGTGTCACACCTGAATGTTAGGAGCCAACATTGTCATCGCGAGGAGGGAGCCCTGCGACTGACGCGGCGCTGTGAGCG
>CAZZCI010000177.1:0-5601 GCA_964653015.1 uncultured Rhodothermales bacterium | reverse complement strand
CGGTGCACCAGATCGTCGGGCGTGCGGCCTTCCATCTCCTGGTCGGGGGTGAGCATGATGCGATGGCGTAGCACCGGTGCCGCGAGGGCCTGCAGGTCCTCCGGCGAAACGTAGTCGCGTCCGTGCAGGGCGGCGCGGGCGCGGGCGCTGTACAGCAGCATGACGGATGCGCGCGGCGAACCGCCCAGTGTAAGCGCAGCGTGCTCGCGTGTGGCGTGCATGAGCCGGGCGATGTAGGCGACCACCTCCGGCGCCACGCGCACCTGCCTCACCGTGTCTCGATGCGTCTCCACCGCCTCGCCATCCACCACCGGTGTTACGCTACCCAGGAGCGACGACGAGGACGCGCCCAGATGCCGCTGCAAGATGTCGGTTTCTTCTTCCACCGACGGGTATTCCACGTTGATCTTCAGCATGAAGCGGTCGAGCTGCGCTTCGGGCAGACGGTACGTGCCTTCGTGCTCCAACGGGTTCTGCGTGGCAATCACAAAGAACGGCTGGGCCATGGGATACGTGGTGCCATCCACCGTTACCTGCTGCTCTTCCATCACCTCGAACAGCGCGGCCTGCGTTTTGGCGGGCGCCCGGTTGATTTCGTCAATCAGCACGCACTGCGCAAAGATGGGGCCTTCTCGAAAGACGAACTGCTTCTCTTGCGGATTGAAGATCGGCGTGCCCAGCACATCCGACGGCATCAGGTCGGGGGTAAACTGGATGCGCTGAAAGTCGATGTCTACCGCCCGCGCGAGTGCGTTGGCCGTCAGGGTTTTGGCGACGCCGGGCACGCCTTCGATAAGCACATGGCCGCCGCTAAACAGGGCGATCATCAGCTGCTCGATGAAGGACTGCTGCCCAACAATCACGTCGCCGAGCTGGTCGCGCAGATCGTTGGCGGCGTTGTGCAGGGCATCCAGGTTCACCCGCTCGGGGAAGGGCGATTCAGACGACGGCTCGGTGGGGCCATCGGATGGGACAGGGGTGGTGGGCTCGGTCATAATGTTCGGGGCACAATGCGTACTGTCAAAAAAAGAAAACAGGGGGAGGAAGCCGCCTGGTGATGAGGCGGCAGAGGGTGGCATATCCAACCAGACCCGATTATAGCGACATCCCCTCGGTCTGTCCGCCGGCTGCGGTGCGGTAGAACGCGTCGAGGTGCCGCCGCAGGGTGATCAGGTCGCGGTTGGACCACGACGCGCGGGGATCGTCTACGCGGCGGAGGGCGGTGAGCACAGCCTGCACGGTATCGGGAGCGGCTCCTGACCGCTGGGTCAATCGCTCGGGAAGCGTGTCGTCGTCGAGGTCGAGTGTGAGGCTGTAGCGGCGGTGGATGGTGGCGGCCAGGTGCTGCTTCATGTCGCGTGCCAGCGCGGCGTGGGTGCCGTGCCGCTGGTAGAAGCGGCCCACGGTTTCAACGAACGAGCGCGTGGCGTTTTTGGGCGGTTCGATGACGGGCACCCGGCGCTGACGCCGTCGAAAGGCATCGAGCAAAAACAGCAGGACCAGTCCCAGCACGGTGTACAGGGCGATGCGCAGCGAGGGGTTCATGATGAGGTATCGGAAGGGCGTTCCGGCGGCGGCTCGGGTGGGCGCGTAGTAGGCGATCCACTGGATGGAGCGCTCGGGCAGATACGAAAACACGCCATAAAGGTACGACCAGGCGGCGTCTTCCACGGCGGCGTAGTTGGTGAAGACGGTGGGCACGGTATGCAGCAGCAGCGTCCCGTCGCCGTGCTGCCATCGGATGAAGGTGAGCTCGGTAGCGGGGTCGCCAACGGTCTGATATTCGGGCGGACGGGTGGGATCGCCCTGGAAAACACCGTCCATGAGCGGTTGATACTGACCGGTGCCCAACACGGTGGTGCGTGCGGTATCGACGGCGGTGAGGTAGCTGCCCCAGGCGCGCTGCAGTGGCTGCGGATCGGGGTGTTGCAGGGCGGGATTGGCCAGTGTAAGACTATCGATGCGTCCGGCGGGGCCGATCTCGATGCCCAGCGGGTCGCGCAGGTGGCGGCCCACGCGTAGGGCGCTCAAGAAGACGGTGCCGCCCTGTTCGATGTACTCGATGAGCGCGTCGGCCTCGGACTGTCCGGGAGCGTAGTGCTGCGTGAGAATGGTGAGGGTGGGGGGCGAATCCCCAACATCACGCAAGAGCGGATACGGAGCGCGTTGCCGCACGGTAATGTCCTGATCTGGAAAAAGGGACTGCATCACTTCGAAAGGCACCTGACTGCCAAAGGGCTGGGAGTCATCGGTTTCGAGGGAGAGCGTCCAGTTGATTTCTTCGGGCGCGGTCCATTGCAGCACCATCGCCCCCACAATCAGGGCCGCCACCGCACCGGCAATGTACCACTGCGTGCGTCTCATGACAGGGCGGATGATTGGGGAGACAGACGGTTATGTACCCGTTCTACAGCATCTTGCACCGCGTCGACTTCGCGCTCCGAAACGTCGAATCGTCCGTACCACACGTATTCAAACGTCTGCGCGACGCGAGCCACATCTTCTGCCAGCGATTCGTCGCCCTGGGCCTGCACATCGCGCATATAGGCACGGTTGGTTTTTTCGGGCGTGTACGTGATCAGGTCGGCGCGATCGAGGGCGTAGAGTACGGCACGGTAGTACCAGCGCACTGCCGCTCGCGGGTTGCCGGCCTGATGCGCCTGCTGAGCGCGTTCGAGATAGGTGGTTTGTGTGCCCTCCACCGAAGCATCGTCTTCGTCGGGCCATTCCGATGGAGAGCGCGCCCAGGGCGTATTGCCCTCCATGCGAAAGAGCTGCAGGATGAACCACACCACCAGTCCAATGATGAGTATCCACAGCACAATGTCAATGGCCTGAGCCAGGCGACTCTGGTCCTCTATGCTGGAACGTCCAATCCACTCGTTGAAGCGGTCGATCCAGTCGGCAAGAAACGAGGGAAGCTCAGCTTCGGAAGCTGCGCGTTCTTCGTACTGAAACGCCGGATCATCCTGATATCGGGCAGCCAGATCGTCGGAGGGCGTGCGCAGACTGACCTCGCTATCGTCGTAAGGGAGCGACGTGGCGGCGTCTTGCGCAGCTACGGGTACGCCAATGAGCACGCTCCCCAGCAGAATCTGCAGGACAACGAACACCATCCAGTACGTACGGGGGCGATCAGCGATCATTGCGGAAGGGATCGTCGTCGGAATCGGACGGTGCACGCGCAAACGGGTCGCTCTCTTCGATTTCTCTGGAGTCGAGTGACGCTTCCTCTCCGTCAAGCGCCTCGATGCGTTGTTCGAGCCCTTCGTACTCATGGCGTTCCACCTGACTGTAGTAGTGGAATCCGAGTGCCATGTAGAAAATGGGATAGGCCAGATAGGTACCCACCGCGCCAACCACATCAAACACTATCAGCAGTGCGGTTAAGTTCATGTCGAATAGCATGCCGAGTCCCCCGCCAAATTGGGACGGCAATGAAAGGAGGGCTGAAGCCGTCCCAACGATGATTCCGGCGATTACACTGATGCCAAAGGTGCGCCAAAATGCACCCTTCGTGAGATTCCACGACCGGCTAAAAGCCGAAATAGGACCGTGTTGATCGATCACGATTGCAGGGAAAAACATGCAGAGCCGGACTCCCAGAAACGTGGCAGCCCCAATCAGCCCCACTACGGCCAATACCGCCATTCCAATTTCCCCGAATGGCAGTCCAAATAACATAATTGGAATGGTCATGAGTATCGTCCCCATAATCCAGACAAAATACCACAGGAGCCCTCCAAATACGACGGATGCCAGATGCTGCCGGGCTTCGGCCCATACCTGGCTTGGAGTGGGCAAGGCACCGTCATCCATCCGCTCGTCAAGCCGAAGGTAGCCGTACAGAACGGGTATAATCACCACCAGGGCGGCCACGATGGCTAACCAACTGAGAGTTACAATGAGAAGCAACCCGCCGCTCCCCTGCATTGACTCGAACAAGACCTCTGTGTCCCCAAAGCTGAAGAACTCGGGGTAGAAGATGCGGCCCAGAGCGCTGAGAAAGACATGGAATCCTACAATAGGTCCCAGAATAATTAGAAGCGCTTTGGCTATCGATTTGAACCGGCTTCGGTAGTATTCGAAGGTGTGCGTAATGGTTGCGTCAACGCCACGGGTTTGGCGCAGCGGCGTAAAATCAGACATTGGGTATTTCAGAATCGTTGATAAAAGCTAAGACGGGAAGTTATCAGATTGTGGAGCATAGAACGGCACATATACAAAATACCATCCCAGAAACAGCAACGAGCCGACAATGACGCTAAGGCTGGCTGCAATGGGCATTTCGGTATAGCGAGTCACAAAGCCTTCAAGCAATGCTGCTACCAAAAACACGGGCACCAGTCCGATAATGATTTTCAGACCTTGCTTGGCGCCACGCCGTAGCGATACAAGTCGTGGCAGCGTGCCGGGAAACAGAAAGCTATTGCCCAGCACCAGCCCCGCGCCTCCGGCCACGACGATGGCTGCAATCTCAAGCGTACCGTGGATGTAGATGACCAGGAGTGCTTCCCAGAGCAGGCCCTCTTCGTAGAAAAGAATGTGGAAGCTGCCCAGCATAATGCCATTCTGGATAAGCACGTACGCGGTGCCCAGCGAAAAGAAAATGCCCAACACGAACGCCAGAAAGCTCACGTAGATATTGTTCACAGCGATGCTCACAAACATTTCGGTTTGTTGCATCTGCTTATACACCGCCATTGGATCGCCCTCAGCGATGTTCTGGAGCGTCATGTTTACGTAGTGCTCGCCCATGATAAGCCGCACGAAGCTACTGTCGTGCAGGGCCGAGAGCGTTCCGATGGCCACCGCAACCGCAAAGAGCAGCGCCGATAGCAGCAAAGCCCCGCGGGCGTTACGGATAGCGGTGGGCACCTCCTGCATCCAGAAGCGCCGAATGCGCTGCGGCCGCGAGGCCCGACCTCTGTATAGCTGACGGTGTGTTTTCTGCGCAAGGGTGTTTAGATACGCCACCACCTCGCTCTCTGGATAGAACGTGCGGGCATAGGCCAGATCGTCGGTGACTTGCACGTAGAGGTCGGCCACCTCATCGGGAGGCACCTTCGCGTCGTCTTCCACAACGGCTTCCAACTGTTCCCAGGTGTCGGCTCGCTCCTGGATAAAGACGACTTCGTGCATACGAGATAGAGGGCAGCGCGAGCAATTGCATATAAACTGCCTCCAATGTACGTTATTTGATACGCAATCCCAAATCGCCGTCTCTCCTGCTGATGTCTGAACGGATACGCACCGCCCAGAATGTAGAGTTGGATCTGAATACCGCTGGCATAGGCGCGCGCATTCTGGCAGCCTTGCTCGACTATGCCATTATCTATGCGGCCTCTTTTATGCTCTTTATTGGGCTCTCGGTTGCAAGCGATGTGTACGCCTTTCCGGATACGCTTTTCTTTATCTTGATGGCGGGCATCTTCATTCCGTTTCTGTTTTATTTTTTAGGCTTCGAGCTGTTCTTCGACGGACAAACACCCGGGAAGCGGGCGCTCAAGATCCGAGTCGTGACCGTACAAGGCGGGGTGCCCACGCTTGGCCAGTATGTGCTTCGGTGGTTAATGCGCCTGGTGGATGTGCACTTGTTTG
>CAZZCI010000176.1:0-5601 GCA_964653015.1 uncultured Rhodothermales bacterium | reverse complement strand
TAGCCCGGGATCAGGAGCGGAGCGGATATCCCGGGCGGCCATTGAACCACGCTAAGCAGATACCCTCCCCGAGGAGGAAGGAACCAGAGGGCGCTCTCATGAAGGGGATTCAGGGGGAGGGATTTGTGTGCTCACAGATGCCCCAAGCGTTGACCTGTGATACAGCACCAGAGGAGTTACGCCGGCGGGGTTGCCCGTGGGAGTTCGATACGAAATGTTGACCCTTCATCCACCTGAGACTCAACAAGTTGAAGGGAGCCATCGTGGTAGTTTTGCACAACTCGCTGCGCCAGGCTTAGACCCAGTCCCCAGCCGCGTTGCTTGGTGCTAAATCCGGGTCGAAAGATATTCTTTCGAGCGCTGCGCGGGATCCCGACTCCCGTATCCTGCACATCGATGCGAATGGTAGACTCAGCAGCCTCCGCCTCAATACGAATAGTGCCCGCTCCCTCCAGGGCATCAAGCGCGTTCTTGAGCAGATTCTCAATGACCCACGCAAAGAGCTCCTCGTTGGCCTGTGCGTAAAGCGCCTCGGGCACGTCCACCCTCAGCGTGACCTGCTGACTACGCTGCGGAATGCGTCGCTCAATGTAGGCGACCGTGGCCCGAATCACCTCCGACACGTTGATGGGCTCAAGCTTAGGCATCGACCCAATATCGGAGAAGCGATTGGCCACCCGCTGCAGCCGGTCGATGTCGTTTTCGATTTCATCGAGCGCTTCTTCGCGATGCTCGTCTGATACATCGGTACGTAGGAGTTGCGTCCATCCCATTAAGCTAGAGATCGGCGTGCCCAACTGGTGAGCCGCTTCGCGAGCCATGCCCACCCATAGGCTGCTCTGCTCGCTACGGCGTACATAGGAGAACCCGACATATCCCACCAGAATGAAGAGCGCTACAAACCCCAGTTGCACGTATGGAAAAATGCGAAGCTCGCGCACCAGCGCCGATTCGTTGTAAAACACGTACTGGGTAAGCTCCAACGTGTCGCTCGTTTCGGGATCGGCGTATTCGGCGGTGACTGGAATAGGCGGAAATGCCTGCTTCATCGCTTCCAGTCGATCATTTAACGTCGCCCGCGCCTGCACCGAATCTTCCGGGCTAAGATTCGACAGATTATCTGGAATGGCTACGTTGCGCCAAAACAGCGGCTCTGTTTGGGTTGAGTCGGTGATGATGGCCGGAATCGCAAATGGGTTCGGCTCCAGGATTTCGTTCAGAATGAAATCCACCTCTCCTGTAGGAGGCATCGAGCGGGCCCAAGAGAGCGCCTGACGCAGTTCAGCTGAATCGGTATCGGGCACCGTGTCGAGCGTGATTTCTTCATCGACCAGCTGCTCAAGAATGGGCCACTCGGTTTGGTATGGGTTCGTGGTGCGGTCTTGTGCCTGGGCAACTTGGGCTTGTGCATCGGCCCAGAGTTGGATCATTGACTGCTCGCGTTCACGCAGGCGATCTACCAGTTGATTGGTGTACCAAAGCGACGCAATAGCGATAACCACCGCGAACACAATAAGTCCGAGCTTAATCCGGACAGACCATCGATAGGTTTGGGCCATGCATATCCACCATAGGTCAACAGATCGGTTCGTGCAGTCGTATACGCGCCGATGGGATTAGGCTTCCATCGCAGCTTGTTCAACAGCTTGCAGCATGCCCTGGGGGGTGGGCGTGTCTGCAATGGCGTCTACCGAGAGGCCTTGGTCGTGCAAAGCCTGGGCTGTTGTAGGGCCAATGGCAGCGCATTGGTAGCGCGACAGGTCGTATCCCGAGGCCTGAACGGCTTCGAGTCCCGACGGACTGAAAAATGCCAGACAGGCAGGCGGATCGGGCAGATCGATCTGGGTGCGCGTGTGGGTTCGATACACTACCACTTCGTCGTAAGGCTGTTGGCAGCGAACAAGCGCACGGGGAAGCGTGTCGCGGCGCCGGTTGCCAGACAGGAAAAGCAGCTTTCCGGGGGCATCGGTCTTTATTTTTTCGGATAGGGCTTCGGCGTTACCGGTTCCAGCCCCTACGGGCGTGCCTCCCATATCATGCATCACCGTTGCCGTACGGGGACCTACCACGTAGGTGGGCTTCGCAAGCCAGGTTGTAGGCGAGAGGTGAGATGCTGAGTCGAGGCAGCGGTGCAGGGCCTTTACCGCACGGGGACTGGTAATTAGGAGCCCGGCATAGTCGTCGGGGCGGGCGAGCAGGGTGTGCAGCGGCGGGGGCGATAAAAACTCGAAGCGAAGCACCGGTTTGCAGATGGCCGTGTACCCATGCTCGGTGGCAGCACGCACATACGGATCGGGACCGACTTCTGTGCGAGGGTGGCGTAAGAAGACAAGCGGCCAGTCATCCATACCTAAAAACGAGGCTATGTAGAGACAGGACGGATGTCGGCAAGCACTTCGGCACCGCCTGCAGCGAGCAGTTCGGCGGCAAGAGCAGTTCCTGTAGCTGCTGCTTCATCAAAGGATGCAGTTTTTTGCGCACGAAGTGTTGTGCTGCCATCAAGAGCAGCTACACATCCATCAATTACCACGTTATCGTCTTGCAGGCGCGCCCAGGCACCGGTGGGCACCTGGCAGCCCCCTCCAATACGCTTCATGAAGCTGCGTTCTGCTTGTACAGCTGTGGCTGTGGACAGGTCGTGCACTGTACCTTGCAGGAGCGTACGCAGGGCGGTGTCCTCGGTGCGGCTGGTGATACCCAGCGCGCCTTGTGCTACGGCAGGCACCATAATGTCGGCTGGAATGACCGTGCGAATGGCATCGCCACGATCGAGGCGGCGTAGGCCGGCAACGGCGAGAACCATGCCGTGCCAGTTGCTCTCGGCTAGCGTATCGAGACGCGAGTCAACGTTGCCTCGCACCGGCACAACATTCAGATCTCGTCGCCACGCCAACAGTTGAGCGCGGCGGCGGAGCGACGCTGTTGCCACGGTGGCTCCTTCTGGCAAATCTTGTAGGGCGCCGTCAAAGTCGGGGTGTGCAATAAACGCGTCAAACGGCGAAGCGCGCTCGCCAATTGCAGCCAGCGTAATGCCATCGGGCACGCGCGACGGGATGTCTTTCAGCGAATGTACGGCACAGTCGATGCGTCCATCGAGCAGTGCACGATCGAGCTCCTTTGTGAAGACCGACTCGTCACCGATTTCTGAGATCGGAACGTCCTGTACACGATCGCCTCGTGTTGTGATGTGTTGCAACGTGCTTTCGTGGCCATGACGAGCCAGGTGGCGTTGGATGCGGCGGGCTTGCCACAGCGCCAGGTCACTGCTGCGTGTCCCAATAACGAAGGGCGACGAGGGGGTGGACATACAGACAGGTTATGCGTGTGGAGAGCGAAGAATCGCGCGGATCGAATCGGCAGGGGTTGAGGCGGCCTCGTATGGACACCGCTCATCGGTTTGCGACCCGGGCACATCGGAGAGTTGGGGACGGTCGTCATCATCGCGATCGGGAAGGCGGTCGGTCGCTTCCTCATCGCGAGTGAACAGCGCGTGCAGCAGCTTAATGCCGTGCACAAAGTCGATGCTATCCGGATCCACATTTTTGAGTCGTACGATGGGCACCGCCAGCAGTTTTTGCATGATGGACTGGGTAAGGCGATCGACCTCTTCACGGTCCATACCGTCTACGCGATGGGCATGGCGCTCGACCTCTTGCTTGCGGATGCCTTCAAAGGTATGTCGAATGGCTTGAATGGCCGGCTGAAGCGCCTGCTGATGAAATACCCAGGTTACGAAGTCGCTGAGCAGTTCATTGCAAATGGCTTTCGCTTTTGGAATTTCGGCGCGACGCTGTGAGTGAACATCCGTCGTCCAATCTTCAAGTGCGTCCATATCACGCACCACGTAGTCATCGTTCGCGTTTAACGACGGGTCTACGTTGCGTGGCACCGCCACATCAACTACAAAGGCGGGCAGCGGCTTATACGTACGCTCTGGGGCATCCTCGGCGTTGAGCACGTGCACCGGGGCGCCCGTTGCGACGAGAATGACATCGGCATCGGCAAGGGCGGCGTAGCGGTTTTCCCAGCGTACGATGTTGATGTTATGCGTATCAGCAAGTGCTTGTGCGGTATCGTGGGTGCGATTGGTAAGCGTGACCGAAGCCGGCTGGTAGTTATTCAGCGCGTGCAGGGCCAACTCTCCCATCTTGCCTGCTCCCAGCACAAGCACATCTTGCGCTTCCAGGTTGTTAAAGCCGTAGTTTGCAAAGAAGTCATCCGCCATAGCCAGGGCAGCGGTGGATACCGAGGCGGTGCCATTCGACACGTTGGTTTCATGCACCACGCGCTTTGCTGCCCTAAAGGCCGTATGCATCAGGCGATGCATAAGCGAGTGGACCTGGTTGCCATCAATAGCTCGCTGATAGGCGTCTTTGACTTGCGATAGGATTTGTGCATCGCCTACAACAACAGAATGCAGGCCACTGGTCACATGCAACACATGTCGTACAGCGGCTTCGTCGCGCAAGGCGAACGTGTGGTCAGAGGGCCACGGTGTTTCGGCTTCCGCAGCAAGCGCCTCCTGAATGCGCGTCCGGTCGGCGGAGCGGCCATACAGGTAGACCTCGGTCCGATTGCATGTAGACAGCAGCACCATCTCCGCCTCGTCGCTCAGCGACACACGGTCGTAGATGCGTGCTTGCGCATCGGGCGAGAAGCTAAAGGCCTCGGTTTGTTCGACCGATGAAGATACGTAGTTAATACCAAACGCGTAAAACGTCATGCAGGGGGTGGAAGGATGGACTACAGAACATGACATAAAATACAACCGTCTTGGAAAAATCCGGGTTCAATGTAGGGGTGAATTACAAATGAACGGGGGATGGTATAGTCAGGGAGATTCTATGTGGTGCGGGTAAATCGCAATTGCAGGATGAAGAAAAAGGAAGGGGCGTATGCGTCATTGGCGCATGCCCCTTCGCCAGTGGATGATACCTGTTGAGGCTATTTTCTCGCATATTGGTGTGCCATTGGAGCCGGCTATCTATTGTTGCATGTCGCACCTTGGAATGCATGAAGAAAGCGCTGTGCTACGGGTGAATGACGTACCCTTTCCGATATGGTCTGAAAGGGACGGTGTAAGCCAAAAGAGGTAGCGTGGTTCATCAAGACATATGGTCTTGGTTCTTACTGTTGTCTAACTTATTCCAGGTGCGTGCTATGAATCGTTTTCTTATTAGTGTTGGAGCATTCCTCAGTTTATTTACGATGGCATCGCTTGTAGGGATGTTTGCAGACCTGGAGCGCATTGAGTTTTGGGCTTTAGGGCTAGGGATAGGCATTGCCTTGCTTATAGTGTGGGCCCCGTTGTATTTAGTGGTGCGCACGCGCACTGAGCGGGCACAGGCCGCAGCATCGGAGCCTGTAGCAGCCCAAAAGCATCTACGCCCCACCATTGCATTGTCCTCAATCACATGGGGCGTAGTTGTTGTATTTGTTGGAGCATTGGCTACTTTGCTTGTCAGCTTGGCACAGGTCATCGTATTTACTGTGGGGCCAGGGTCGGGGTGGGGGCAAATTGGCGTCGGTGCATTTCTGGTACTGGTTGTGTGTGGGCCCATTCTTGTACTTGCACACAAACTTACCAAGCCCACCCCAGCG
>CAZZCI010000175.1:0-5639 GCA_964653015.1 uncultured Rhodothermales bacterium | reverse complement strand
CAGGGGAGATCCCGGCTCTGCGGCGCTGGGGCGCCTTGGTCGGGATGACTATGAGTGGTGGTAGTTCATATTTACCCCATGATTCAGGTGTGACACAACACTATGCTTCTCGTTGCACAAGGCCGCGGACGAATTGCCAGATCGTGTAGGCAGCCAGCCGGGCGGTGCGGTGATCGGCATCGAAGCGGGGAATGTGCTCAACGATGTCCATAGAACGCACGTGTGGGCAGCGTCCAGCGCGATAGGCCGCATGCAACCATAGACGCGACGGCATCCCGTTTACAGCGGGCGCACTCACTCCCGGGGCCGCTCCCTGATCGACGGCATCCAAGTCGAACGTCACCATCTGCGGGGCGGAAACGGCGTCGTAGTGCGCGTTGATGCGAGCCGTTGTAAGGGCATCGTTCCACACAACAGTGGCATTGTGCCGTTGCACGTAGTCGAGGTGAGCGCGAGCGGTGCTGTGGGGCTGCAAGCCAAACACCGCATACCCCGTGCATCGTTCATCCGGGTGCGTAAGCGCCTGCCGAAAGGGGGATCCGGAGTGGGCCTGCCCATCGCGGAGCGGACGCACGTCGGGATGGGCATCCCAGTTTGTGATGCCTACCGACTGCTCGGCCTCCACATAGCCCAGAAAGTGGCCGAACGCAGTTTCATGGCCGCCGCCCAGGATGATCGGGATGCATCCTCGGCGAAGGTGCGGGGCCAGGCGACGCGCCAACGCCTGCTGATCGGCTTCCACATCGCCGGTGCACGAGACATTGCCCCCATCCACCATCTCTTCCCAGAAACGTGCCATCGCCGGAACGCGAGGATCAGCGGTCATACTGTACAAAGCATTACGAATCGCTGTAGGCGCTTCGGAGGCACCGGGGCGTCCGCCATTGCGCCGAACGCCTTCATCCGAAGGGAAGCCAATGAGCACGGCCCGAGCATGCTTCGGATCGGTCGTGCCGCGTTGGAGGAGATCGCGAATACGTGGATCGTCGGGCATAGTGTTGTATCAGAATGAAGGGGCGTGCAGATGAACGTGCACAATACGAACACACTACGACGCCACGCGCGTGCCGCCGATGTACGTGGCGATAGCGGCATTGGCGCGCAGGTGATACATCCAGTGGTTGACGGAGGGGGCGTCTACAAGCACGAAATCAGCGCGCTTGCCGGGGTCGAGCGAGCCAAGCGTGTCGAGGCACCCGATGGACTGGGCCGCATAGGCGGTGGTGCCTTTCAGCACCTCGGCAGGTGTCATGCGCTGCAGTGTACAGGCGAGCGTCATGGCAAACGGCAGATGGTAGCTGGGGGCGCTGCCCGGATTGAAATCGGTGGCGACCGCCACAGGCACACCGGCTTCAATGAGCGCACGCGCCGGAAGGGGGGATTCGTTCAGGTAGAGCGTAGCCAGCGGGAGGCTCACGGCCACCACATCGGCATCAGCCATCGCGGCAATGCTGGAGGCCGACACGTGCTCCAGATGATCGGCAGAGGCAGCGTCTAACTCGGCAGCCAGCGCTCCGCCGCCAGTGTCGCTCAACTGGTCGGCGTGCAGTTTGGGCTGCAGTCCATGGGCCCGCCCCGCCTCGCAGATGGTGCGCGCCTCGTCCGGCGTAAAAGCGCCCTGCTCCACAAACACATCACAAAATGCGGCCCAGTTGTTCTCCGCTACGGTGGGGATGAGCGTATCCGTGAGCAGCGCAATGTATTCTGCGCGGTCGTCCTCGTACTCTGGCGGAATGGTATGAGCGCCCAGAAATGTCGAAATCAGCGTCTGCGGGACGCGCTCGCGAAGCCGTTCGTACACGCGCAATGTTTTGGATTCGGCCTCTACATTCAGTCCGTAGCCCGACTTGCACTCAACGGTCGTTACGCCCAACTGGGCCATCTCGGAAAGGAACGCTTCGCAGCGTCTCAGCAGATCATCTTCGGAGGCTGCGCGCGTAGCCCGCATGGTGCTCAAAATGCCGCCGCCCTGTTCGGCAATATCGAGGTAAGGTACACCCCGAAGGCGCTGTGCGAACTCATCGGCCCGCCAGCCGCCAAACGCCAGGTGGGTATGCGCATCCACCAGACCCGGAATAACCAGCGCGCCCTCGGCATCGATCACAGGCTCGGTGGCCTGCTCTGGGGGACATTCAGCAGCCGGACCGACCCAGGTGATGGTATCGTCGGTCCAGGTGAGCGCTGCGTCGTGGATTTCGTGGAGCGCGTCTTGTCCGCCTGCAGGGGTACAGCGAGCAAGCGTGCCGATGTTGGTGAGTGTAGGCATAGAATGGACAGCGTGTGGAGTCAGGTGAGGGGGGCGCAGGTGGTGGCAACGGTGTCAAGCAGATTCGACGATTCGATGAACGACCGGGCGCGTTCCATGTCGGGTTCAAACATGTGATCTTTGGTGCGATGCGGAATGGCCGTGCGAATCTGTTTGTGCGCCGCCTCCACGCCACGTCCGGGACGCAGCGGCTTGCGGAAGTCCAGTGCCTGGGCGGCGGTAAGCAGTTCGATAGCAAGCACATGTTCGACGTTGTTGAGCACCTGCAGCGCCTGCACCGCGCCGACGCTTCCCATGCTCACGTGATCTTCCTGCCCCAGGCTGGTGGGAATAGAATCGACGGCGGCGGGGTGACACAGGCTTTTGTTCTCCGATACGAGGGCCGCGGCGGTATACTGCGGAATCATGAATCCGGAGTTGATGCCGGTGTCTTCCATAAGGAGTTTGGGGAGGCCGTCGTGCCCTTCCAGCAGCAGATACGTGCGGCGCTCTGAAATACTGGCCAGCTCGGCCAGCGCAATAGCCGTGTAATCAAGTGCTAGCGCCAGCGGTTGTCCGTGGAAGTTACCGGCGCTCACAATATCGCCATTCTCAAAGACCAGCGGGTTATCGGTGACACTGTTGATCTCGCGCTCGACAACTTCGGTGGCGTGGCGAAGCGCATCGCGACTGGCCCCATGCACCTGCGGCACGCATCGCAGACAGTACGGATCTTGCACCTTGCCGCAGTTGCGATGCGACTCCAGGATCTCGCTCTCTTGCAACAGCAACCGTACGTTCTGCGCTACGGCAATCTGTCCGGGATGCGGACGCACCTGCTGCACGCGTGCATCGAATGGTTTGATGCTTCCTTGCAGCGCCTCCAGGCTCATCGCAGCGATCAGATCTGCCATTTTGACGAGGCGGTGTGCAGCATGCAGAATGCGCGCCGCGTAGGCTCCCATCTGCTGCGTGCCGTTGATGAGCGCGAGGCCGTCTTTGGGCTGCAGGGCGATGGGATCGAGGTCGTGTTCATTGAGCACGTCGCGGGCCGGACGCGTATCAGTGCCGTCAGCGTTCCAGAAGGCGCCGTAGCCAAGGAGCGGAAGCGACAGGTGGGCCAGGGGCGCCAGATCGCCCGAAGCGCCCACGCTGCCCCGGCTGGGCACAGCAGGCACCAGGTCGTGCTCCGCAAAATCCAGCAACCGCTCAAAAGTGGGCATGGAGATGCCGGAATAGCCCATCCCCAGCGCGTGGATTTTTAGCTGTAACATCAGCCGGGTGATGGGCTTGGGGATGAGGTCGCCCACCCCCACGGCATGGCTCAACAGCAGATTACGTTGCAGCTGTTCAAGCTGGTCGGATTCGATTTGTTTTTGTGCCAGCGCGCCAAATCCGGTGTTGATGCCGTAGTGGGCGTCGTCTGTTTGCAACGCAGCCTCAACCCGCTCACGCGACGCGGTTACGTCGGGAGCCGTGGTGCGGAGCGCCGCAAGGCGATCGTTCAGATCACGGTGCAGGGTCGGAATGGAGACAGGATCGTCGGTCATGAACCGTTTGTATTTCAGATGGATGCAACAGCAGCGCCGTACAGTCGGGATTAGTCGTTTCGCTCGATCATGGGCAGATCGATGCCGCGTTCGTTGGCAGTTTCGATGGCGGTTTCGTAGCCGGCATCGGCATGCCGCATCACGCCCGATCCCGGATCGGCGGTAAGCACGCGCTCCAGGCGACGGGCGGCGTCTTCGGTGCCGTCGGCCACGCACACCATGCCGCTGTGGATGGAATATCCGATGCCCACCCCGCCGCCGTGATGAATGGACACCCAAGTGGCGCCACTGGCGGTATTGAGCAGCGCGTTCAGAAGCGGCCAGTCGGCAATGGCATCCGAGCCGTCTTTCATGTTTTCGGTCTCGCGGTTGGGCGAGGCCACTGATCCGGTATCCAGATGGTCGCGACCAATGACGAGTGGCGCATCCACCTTGCCTTGCTCCACGAGCCAGTTGAAGCGAGCACCCAACTCGGCCCGCTCGCCGTATTCGAGCCAGCAGATGCGTGCCGGGAGGCCCTGAAAGGCCACCTGTTCTTGCGCCTTGTGAATCCACCGGTGTAGCGCGTCGTTGTGCGGAAACGTATCCAGCACGGCCTGATCGGTAACAGCGATGTCGTTGGGATTGCCGGAGAGCGCCGCCCACCGAAATGGTCCGGAGCCGCGGCAGAAGAGCGGACGGATGAACGCCGGTACGAAGCCGGGCATGTCGAAGGCTTCGTCCATGCCCCGATGGTCGGCCACCTGTCCGCGCAGGTTGTTGCCATAGTCAAAAGCCACGGCGCCTTTCTCCTGCAGATCGAGCATGGCGCGCACGTGGGTCTGCATGGAATCGAGGACCGCCGTCTCGTAGCCCTCCGGGTCAGATTCGCGCAGAGTAGCCGCCTCTTCCAGCCCATATCCCGCCGGAATGTATCCGGTGCGCAGGTCATGGGCCGAGGTCTGGTCGGTCAAGACATCGGGCACCACGTCGCGACGCACCAGTTCGGGCAGCACCTCAGCGATATTGCCCACCAGCCCCACCGAGAGCGGTTCGCCCTCGGCTTTCGCCTGCAGCACCAGATCGAGCGCCTCATCCAGATTGGTGACCATGCGGTCGCAGTAGCCGGTGTCTACGCGTCGTTGGATGCGGGCCGGATCCACCTCGACGCCCAGGAAGGCGGCCCCGTTCATCGTAGCGGCCAGCGGCTGCGCGCCGCCCATGCCGCCCAGCCCCGCCGTTACAACGAGACGTCCCGAAAGCGTGCCGCCAAAGTGCTGGCGCGCACATTCAGCGAAGGTCTCGAACGTGCCCTGCACGATGCCCTGCGTGCCAATGTAGATCCACGACCCGGCAGTCATTTGTCCGTACATGGTCAGCCCCATCGCATCCAGCCGACGGAATTCGTCCCATGTCGCCCAGCGCGGCACCAGATGCGCGTTGGCGATGAGCACGCGCGGGGCATCGGCATGCGTCTGGAAAACACCCACCGGCTTGCCACTCTGCACGAGAAGCGTTTCATCGCCTTCCAGCCGCTGTAACGTCTGCACAATGGCGTGATAGCAGTCCCAGTTACGCGCAGCCTTGCCAGCCCCGCCATACACGACCAGCTCATCCGGATTTTCAGCCACCTCCGGATCCAGGTTGTTCATCAGCATACGGAGCGCCGCCTCTTGCGGCCAGCCCTTGCAGTGCAGGTCGGTGCCGCGTGGCGCGCGAATGGAGGGCGTATCAGAAGAAACAGCCATAGACAGCGGGTCGTGTGGGTGGTTGGAAGCGCTTTTTTTGTAACGTACTGGCAATATACAGGGCAGACCGCGAAGCGTCAACGCCTGTGCATCGGTCGTGCGTGGTTTGTATGTTAA
>CAZZCI010000174.1:0-5695 GCA_964653015.1 uncultured Rhodothermales bacterium | reverse complement strand
CCGGCTATGGGTTGTACTCACATCGCGCCGTTCCGTAGCCCGGGATCAGGAGCGGAGCGGATATCCCGGGCGGCGGTTCAACCGCGCTCAACAGATACAGCGTATCGCCGGGCCGTTCTATACATGTCATGCTGAACGAAGTGAAGCATCTCGGCGCTATGTGGCCGAGGGGCTCTGCTGCTCAATGTCCACGAAGTGCACCCTGAGCGCACCGGACGGGGCGAGCCCGTAGGCATGGCGTTGAGATCCTTCCGCCTAGCGGCGTCAGGATGACCTGCGCCGCGATATGATCTCGTCTCTTGGGGCAATGAAAAGCATGTACGTGTTTAGCGATGTGCCCCAGATCGCCGGGGACGCAAGCGGTCTCCGGCTATGGGTTGTACTCACATCGCGCCGTTCTGTAGCCCGGGATCAGAAGCGGAGCGGATATCCCGGGCGGTCATCGTAATTGGCTTGTTGTAGCTATGAAGTGCTGTGTCACACGCCCCAGGGGAGGGGCACCATGTCGTTAGTCCATCACGCCACGCTCGGCAAGCGAAGTATGATCGGTGCCTGCAATAATGATGTGATCATGCACCGGAATGCCCATAAGCTTGCCAGCCTCTACCAGTTGGCGGGTGATACGAATGTCTTGCCGGCTCGGCTCGGGGTTGCCCGACGGATGGTTGTGTAGGCAGATCACTGAGGCGGCGTTGTCGAGAATCGCCTGTTCAAACACCGCACGCGGCTCCACAATACTCGATGCAAGCCCGCCCTCGCTCACCGTGTAATCGCTCAAAATGATGTTTGCGGTGTTCAGGTGCACCACCTTGAACACCTCTTTCTTCAAATCACGCATGAGTGGTCCATACACCGCAGCCACATCGGCAGGGCATCCAACCTGCACCCGATCTTCCGCCCCGCGCTGCGAGGCCGACCGGCGTCCGGCTTCGAACGCGGCCATCAGGCGAGCGGCTTTGGCAGGACCGATGCCCTGCACTCGTACGAGCTCTTTCAGCAATCGCTTCGACACATCAAAGAGCGATCCGTACGTGTGGAGGAGCGTCTGACCGAGTTGTACAGCAGAAACGGGGCCGTTGCTCGTGCGGGTGCCCGAGCCCAGCAAAATCGCCAACAACTCGGCATCAGAGAGTACAGCCGGCCCGCCTTGAATGAGTTTCTCACGCGGACGATCAGACGGATCCCAGGTGTGAATCGGAGCTTGATACGCAGCGATAGGCTCTTCCGATGGCTCAGCGGCTTCCGCGTTGGAGACATCCGATGAGGAGGAAGATGACGTGTTGGAATCGAAATCGGCCATAACGAACGGAGACCAGGTAGTAGCATCAGCGGCGAAGCGTCTGGCCCTGGAAGACAAGTGCGCATCCCCCAACACAAAAGGCGAGACGCTACAATGACCCCAAACAGGGGTACATCATAACGTCTCGCCTATGTTGTGGGGTGTTGAAACGGAGCGCTTACTCGGGCACCAACTCGGTGAGCAAGTGGGCATTGGTAGGACTGTTGCGCACATGGCGAAGCAGGGCTTTCATCGCCTCTACCGGATGACGCGAGTTGAGAGCACGAAACAGACGGTTGTGCTTCTGGATGCGCACCCGTCCAAGAAGACGCTCCTCATTGCGCGTACCGCTCTCGCGCAGGTTAATCGCCGGGTAGATGCGTTTATCGGCCAACTGGCGGTCCAGTACAATCTCGGAGTTACCGGTCCCCTTGAACTCTTCGAAGATCACATCGTCCATGCGGCTGCCCGTTTCAATCAGCGCAGTGGCAATGATGGTGAGCGATCCGCCGTTTTCGATGTTACGTGCGGCGCCAAAGATCTTACGCGGCACCTTGAGCGCTTCAGCGTCGAGCCCGCCGCTTAGCGTGCGCCCGCTACCATCCACAAACAGGTTGAATGTGCGCCCGAGGCGTGTTAGCGAGTCGAGGAGCATCACAACGTCTTTCCCTTTCTCTACCAGACGTTTTGCGTACTCGCTGGCAAGGGTGGCCACGCGCACGTGGTTGTCTTCACCCTGGTCATTCGACGAGGCAAACACCTCGGCATGTGTGGAGCGGCGGAAGTCTGTAACCTCCTCGGGGCGCTCGTCAATCAAGAGAGCCACCAGATCCACCTCTTTGTGGTTCTTGGTGATGCCTGCAGCAATCTGCTTTAGCAGCACCGTCTTGCCAGCACGCGGCGGCGCTACGATGAGCGCACGCTGCCCCTTGCCGATCGGTGCCACCAGATCCAGAACCCGCATCGAGCTATCTTCGGGCCCTGTGATAAGATTCAGTTTCTCATCGGGATAGATGCTCGCCCCTTTGTCAAAGCCATCTTTCTGGGCCCACTCTTCCGGGGGAATGCCCATCACCGTGTCAATCCAGCCGACCTGCATGCCGCCTTTCCGACCGGGTTTGAGCGAACCTTCAATGACAACGCCATCGCGCAGGTTAAACTTGCGAATCAATGGCGGTGGCATGAACGGATCGTCATCATCTTTAGGAAGCGCCGGATGCATTTCACGCATAAATCCGTACTTCTTTTTCCCGATGAGCTCAAGGATGCGCTTAAACTTTTTATCGGACATAAGGGGGTCGGTATGGTAAGATGTAGGGAAGACCGCAGCCGCAACAGGCTACGTAGAAGTCAGAAAAATACAGAACGCAATTCGCATTCAATGACGAGGTGCCAGCAGCTCGCACTCCAGAACAGAGCCGATGCGACGGCAGAGCGACGGCAGACGCACACGATGCGCGACCGTGGTAAAGTGATGTCAAAACGACGTGCAGCCCGTTGGCTGCGCCAGAACGTACGTGCAAACGGGGTGCAATGCCCAGTGGCACGCATGTATCCGCTGGTAGGTTCAGAGAGTTCGGGCCGACAGGGCCTGCAAGCGTACACAGACCGCCCGGAATGACTGACAGATCTTCGTCAACGGCGAGTATGGAAGCGACACCGTAGCAAGGCTATGTAGCCTTGTGAAGATAAGCAACGTACATTTGCCGCAACGCAGACCCCGAAGCAGGGTTTCCACATCCTGGGTTCTGTAGGGATTGCCCCCGCATTTTCGACTTTTCTGCATGCATCTCCCCCTATCTTGCCAAAAATACGCCCAGCTTGCCCTACCTACACCGGAACGGGCGCGCTTGATCGGGTTTGCAGGCAATGCATTTGCACTTGACACACGCTGCCGCGTATTTATTCGTCCCCGCTGTACTTGGCTTTCCCTACGCTCTCGTGACGCCCACCACCCTCCATACCGCCACGGCAGGCCCGCCTTCGGCTCCCGATGTTGTGCTGCTCCACGGATGGGGTAGTTCAATCGAACATATGCAGCCGGTAGCTCGCCGCCTGTCCGATACATTTCGCACGCACTGTCTGGATCTGCCCGGCCACGGGGCGTCGCCCCCGCCGCCTACTGCCTGGGGCGTACCCGAACATGCCGACCTTGTAGCGCAATATCTGAAAGCGCATACAACGCCGCCTGTGCCCCTCATCGGACACTCCAATGGCGGACGCATTGCCCTGTACATGGCCAGCCACCCAGACTACGCGGATCTCATTGATCGGCTCATTTTGTTTGCCCCCTCCGGCATCGCGCCCCGCCGTTCTCTCGGGACCCGCCTCAAAAGCACCTTAGCCCGCTGCATCAAAGCCCCGTTTCGTATCCTGCCGAACCCACTTAAGGCCCCTGCCCTCGATTGGCTGCACCATTCGTTACTCTGGCAGGCGCTGGGATCTTCAGACTACAACGCGCTAGATGGGGTGATGCGCGATACGTTTGTACGCACCGTAACGCACCACCTCGATGACGATGTAGCACGCATCCAGGTACCCACACTGCTGTTCCGAGGCGCACACGACACCGCCATCTCGCAGCGTCAAATCGACCGGCTCGAAGCGCGCATTCCCGATGCAGGCGTTGTAGCGCTGCCCGGCGATCATTACGCGCATCTGCACGCCCTGGATACGGTGGCCGCCGCCATCCGCCACTTCCTTATGGAATCAACCTCTGCTCCCTCTCACTCCTGACCACCGCGCTACTGTGACGACTGCTCTTGTCCTGCTCGGCATTGTGCTCACCCTCGCCTTCGCCGGATGGCGTGCCTGGCGGCGCATGCGGTTTTTTCTTCACGTGTTTCAGCTGGAGACGTACAAGCTCGACCGATATATGCGCTGGCTGCGTACCTCGGGCGGCCCGGTCGCAGCCGGATGGTCGCATGCCCTTGGCGCGCTGGCCCTCCTTCTGGCTGGGGGCAGCTACCTGAATGGCTGGCCCTGGGGCGCGGCTGGCGGACTGATCGCCGTGTGGCCACTGCTGTTTATCTCATCGCGCCGCTATCGTCGTGATGCAGAAAAGAAACCCCTTCGCTTTACCGCACGCATGACACGTCTATCGGTGGCCAGTGGACTGTGGGCAGCGCTTCCGGTAGTCGTTGGCATACTGTGGGGAGACACCTGGGGACAGGCCGAGGCGGTAATCGGAGGCGTTATCGGACTGTTTATCGCAGACATCGGCGGTCCGCTCTGGGTGGCCCTTGGCGCCCTGTGCACCAAGCCCATCGAACAAACGATACAGAACGGATTCAAGCGCCAGGCCCGCGCCCATCTTCGAGAGCACGCCCATCTGGAGGTGATCGGCATTACGGGGTCCTACGGTAAAACGAGCACTAAGCACATTGTGGCCGAACTGCTCAGCCAGTCGTATAGCGTGCTGGCTACACCCGGCTCGTATAACACACCGATGGGTATCTGTCTGGTAGTGAACGAAAAACTGCGGCCCGAGCATCAGGTGTTGGTGCTGGAGATGGGCATGCGCTACCCGGGCGATATCGCGGAGCTCTGTGCCATTGCTGCCCCAGATACAAGCGTAATTACATCAGTAGGCATTGCCCACCTCGAAACAATGGGCACAGTCGATGCCATCGCAGAAGAAAAGAGCAGCATCTTGCAGCACATGAAGGAGGGCGGGGCCGCCATCTTGAACATAGACGATCCCCGCGTAGCCGCCATGGCCGACGATGCCCCCGGTCCCGTGTGGCGCGTGTCAGCAGAAAACCATCCCGATGCCGACATCGCAGCCTCCAACATTCGCTACAGCACCAACGGATTGACATGTACCATCCGTGATGAGAAAGGCCACACGGCACCGTTTCAGACCAAGTTGCTCGGGCGGCATAACGTGCTAAACTTGCTGCTGGCGGTAGCGGTGGGCCGTTCGAAGGGCATGCGGCTGCGCGCAATGGCCCATGCCGCACGACGCCTGGAGCCGGTTGAGCATCGGCTGAAGCTCAAGACGCGCAACGGCATCACCATCATTGACGATGCGTTTAACAGCAATCCGGTGGGCGCCCAAAACGCCGTGGATCTCCTGGCCGAGATGGAAGGACAGCGCCGCTATATCGTTACCCCTGGCATGGTCGAGATGGGCCCCAAGCAAGACGAGGCCAACTACAATCTCGGCAAAGCGATTGCTGCACGCAATATAGACGGCGTGTTCTTGATTGGAGATGCACAGACTCAGGCCCTGCAAGAGGGACTGCGCGATCATGGGTTTCCGTCGGACAAACTGCACATCCATCCTACGCTGTTCGATGCACAAGACACGCTCACCCGCCAGCTGCGGCAGGGCGACATTGTATTGTACGAGAACGACCTCCCCGACCAGTACGAACCGGTAGCGGCTTAAGGGCTATTTGAGGCTGGTTTGAT
>CAZZCI010000173.1:0-5699 GCA_964653015.1 uncultured Rhodothermales bacterium | reverse complement strand
GCTAACGGTGAACCATCCGTTGGTAGGAGGATGCGGGAAATCGTCATACACACATAGGGCCAATCCAGCAGGAAAAATTTAACGAAAGCAGCTACGAAGCCCCACGGAAACAGGGGGACTTTTTTCGTTTCGAGGAGCGACCGACAGGAGCGGGCTCTCCTCGCTCTAAAAATCACGAGCGCTGCTTTTTGTCAATCTGCTTAAGCAGTGGCTTCGTCAGTCGCCTCCGAGGTCCCCAAAAGGCTGCGCCCATGCACTTTTACTGTCAGGACAGGACACGACACATGACGAACCACTTTCTCAATTACGCTTCCAAGGCGAAACTCACGCCCTCCGGTGCGCCCGTGTGTCGCCATTGTAAGCAAATCGACGCCTTCTTCTTCAGCTACGCGAGGAATGATACGAGATGCACGAGCGGCTACGTCTACCCGCGTGCGTACGTCTACCGTGTTGTACGGCGGCGCGTGCAACGATTTTTCGACAAAGGCATCCAGTTCCTTCTGGACTTTCTTTTCGATATTTGGGTCGGCATCTTTCACGGATGAAACACCGCCCACATAAAAAGCAGGATGCAACGTGTCTTCGATGACATGATGCACGAACAGGGCAGCTCCAAGCATATCGGCAGCCGCGGCGCCATGCTGCAGGGCCTCGCGCGAGTGATCAGACAGGTCTACGGGCACGCCGATCGTTTTGATGGGATCCGGGGCTTCGGTAAGGTCGGTCTCGGTGCCACGTACAGTCAGTACCGGGCTATCGGCATAGCGCACGACCTCAGCCGCTACGCTTCCCATCAAAATGCGACGCATCCCTCGGCGTCCGTGTGTCCCCATAATGATGAGATCGATGTCGTTCTCATCGGCATAATCCAAAATGGCCGGAGCGGGAGCCACATCGCGTACTACGGCTTCAACCAACTCAACATCGGTGGCGACCGCCTCTCCGTCTACCTGTCCCAGGCGTTTGCGCAACCGCTTCATGTTTTCGCGCTCGCGGTCAATGATCGACTCGTCTCGCTTTTGGTGGAGCACCTTGGCATGAATTACGTGCAGTTCGGCGCCCGTCCGTTCGGCCCAGTCGATAGCGTATTGTACAGCCCGGTTCGACGTCGAGGAAAAGTCGCGCGGAACCAGAATACGATCTATGTGCAGCATAGCGTCGGCAAAAGTTGATGCGTACGATCAGTGTTCGGAGTCTGCGGCAGTGCTTAAGGGCCTGTTCAGGGTTCGGTCAGAGCCATTCGGAGCCCCAAACCGAGATCGAAACAAGCTCGGAGAGATGCGCAGCGGAGTGTTCACAGAATAGGTGGCAGCCGCCTTGAATGCAACCGCTTTTCTCGGATCGATCCCCTGTTGATGCGTGGGGCATACCCCGTCATCTGTAGCATCTACTTGCAGTGTAAAGGCCCTGGACTACTCGGCCTGGCGTTGCACATGAAGATGGGCCAATGCAGCCTGGCCACGCAACACAGGTCCTTGCTCCACATAGCGATCCATCGGTGTGCAGCAGTGGATCGTATCGCTGGCGAATGCAGCCTGTAGGGTTGGGATCGACACGTACCGATCGGATTTTGATGGCCCGATACGATCGTATTTCGGCTGGGCATGGTCCGTGCGAAACCACAGTCCAATGATATGCCCACCGGGCCGCACCGTATCGCGCAGGGTGGTGTACAGTCTGCTCCGCTCATGGGGCAGCAGTTGCACAAACGCCACCACGGCGGCATCGTAGGGGCGACGAGGCGTCCAAGTACGCACGTCAGCGTGAAGTGCGGCAAACGAGACATTGTGTTTGTTGGCATAGGCCGCCGCCGTATCCAGCGCTGCCGGTGCAAAGTCAAGCACTGTTAAGCCGAACCCGTGCGCAGCAGCCAGCGGCAACGTATTGCGGCCATCGCCGCCCCCTACGTCTAGAACATGTGCATCGGCAGAAAGCACCGAAAGTGCATCGGCTATGAACGGATCGGGGCTCGTACCGAAGAGGCGGTCGTAAGCTTCAAACCGCTCGTTCCAGAACTTCGGCTGACTGCTAGCGCGCGTCGTAGAGGGCGAATCAGGCACGTTAGGCATGGATTGAGGCCGTGTCTGCGAGCGATTCAGCGCGTTCGATAAGCGTTTCTATTTCACCAAGTCCATTTTGCCAAAACGTCGAATCGGTAAGGTCAACGCCTAAGCGTTCTAACAGGCGGTGGGGCCAGTCAGAGCCGCCCGCTTCAAGCACCGAAAGGTAAGCGTCGGCGAAGCCATCGGGAGCTTCCTGATAGCGCGCGTAGAGCGCCAACACGAGCAGTTCGCCAAAGGCATAGGCGTACACGTAGCCGGGAGTGTGCAAGAAATGAGGGATATAGCTCCACCACCGCCGGTAGTGCTCACCCAGCGTCACCTCGCCATCGAACATAGCGCGTTGGGTGTCCATCCAGTGAGTTGCAAACGTATCGGCATTCAGTTCACCTTCGGTACGCCGGTGCGTATGAATCCGGTCTTCGAACCGGTTCATCGCAATCTGGCGGAAGACGGTAGCCATCGTGTCATCGATTTTGCCGATGAGCAGCGCCAGTTCGTCGGCAGGATTGTCTTGCGTGGCCATGAGCTTTTGGAAGACGAGCATCTCCCCAAAGACCGATGCCGTTTCAGCCGTCGTCAGGGGCGTGCTTTGTTGTAACGGCCCTTGTTTGCGCGCCAGGTACTGGTGTACGCCATGTCCCAGTTCATGCGCCAGGGTTTGCACGTCGCGAGCGCGCTCGGTATAGTTGAGCAGCACGTACGGGTGGACGCTCGGGACGGTGCTGTGGCTAAAGGCGCCGCTGCGCTTGCCCTCGCTAAGCGCTGCATCAATCCAGTTCCGCTCGAAGAACTGCTGGGCGGTGCGGGCCATGCGCGGATGGAAAGATTCATACGCATCCAGAACCAGCGTTTGAGCTTCTTCCCACGGATACGTCGTTTCGACATCTCGGATGGGCGCGTAGCGGTCGTAGTCGTACAACGTATCGAAGCCAAGCAGTTCACGCTTCAGGCGGTAGAAGCGCCCCGCGAGGTCATAGCGTCCGGTGACTGCTTCGATGAGCGCCTCCACCATTTCACGCTCTACTTGATTGGACTCGTTGCGGGCGTCGAGCCAGTGATCGTAATTGCGGAGACGATCGGTAGAAGCTTTGTCGGCCAGCAGCGTGTTGAACACAAATGTAAGGGGGCGCTGCAAATCGGCCAAGCCGTCGGTAAACGATAGAGCAGCTTCGCGGCGCGTATCGCGATCGGGCTCGTAGAGCTTGGATAGAATTTCCTGTTGCGATAGCGTCTCGCCGTTGAGTGTGTATTGCTTTTCGCCAAGGGTTTCGTCGAAGAAACGGGTCCACGCTCCGCTGCCGGTAACGCGTTTCTCGGAGAGCACCTGTTCTTCCGGCTCGCTTAGCACGTGCTCGGCGCGGGCATGCTCTACAGTTAGGTAGTGACGGTAATCAGCTAGTGCCTCGTGATTGATGAGGGCGCTGGCGCGGTCGTCGTCAAGTTGGGCCCATTCCACTTCAAGAAACAGCAGTTTTTGCTCGATCTGCGAATACTGTTCGCGCACATGCTGCAGCAGGGCCCCGCGCTGGTCATCGGTGGTTTGGGTGGCCCAATGCAGAAAAGCGTACGCATGGGCGCGCCCGGCCCGATCGAGCAACGTTTCGTAGGTAGCAAGCGCCTCAGCAAGCGTTTCGGCATCATACGAGGAGATGGCGCCACGGTGGGTATGGGCAAACGCCTGGGCATCCTCCTGTAACGCCTGCAAATCGCTACGTAACGCATCCGGAGACGCATATAGATCGCTGAGATCCCAGTTAACCTCCGATGCGGAGTTTTTGCGCTCAGTCATGATTTTTCAGAACGTGAGTGAATATGATGCGTAGAGTGCAATAATACGGCCCCACCACAAAACATGTGCTCCCCACCTGTAACCGCATATGTACACCGTGCCTTCGGAGTACTGAACGCCGTATTGTGCGGTTTGTTGATTGATCTTTATTGATGACCTGTATCATATGATTACTGATCTGGAAAGTATAGCAGATTGGACTACAGCTCGGTCTGCGTCGAAGCAGCAACCTATTTTTGTGTACAAACACAGTGCGACCTGTCCGACGAGTGCGTGGGCACAACGCAACGTGTTGAATTCGGAGTGTAATGGCGTTCCTGTGTACCGGGTGACGGTGCAAAAGGCGCGTGATGTGTCAAATCAGATTGCTACCGATTTGAACGTACGCCACGAAACCCCGCAGATTATTGTCGTTTATGACGGTGCGGCGGTTGGACATTGCAATCATGGCCGCGTAACCCCCGAAGAAATCGAAACCCTCACCCAAGATCTTCACTCGCCATCATGAATATCAGTCGTGTTGCACGTATTGCACTTAGCGTGCTTCTTGTTGTGGGATTGGCGGCCCTTGTTGGCTGCAGCTCTAACGATGAGCAGCCCGATCCGTCTGAAGCTCCGCGCGTCATGGGGCCTGAAGAGGGCGATACCGGGTATCCATCGGTGCAGCAGGCGGTGCTTGATGAGCCGTTTCCTGCGCCTAACATAACGCTCGAATCCATGGATGGTGAACAGCTTACGCTCGACGAGGTCGACGGTGCTGTGGTGGTCAATTTCTGGGCAACGTGGTGCCCGCCCTGCCGTCACGAGATCCCTGATCTGATTGATGTGCAAAATGAATACGGCGACCGCGGACTGGTTGTCGTTGGCATTTCGCGCGACGATGAAGGGGAGGAGGTCGTTCGGCCCTATGCCGAGGACAAAGCAATCAATTATCCGCTTGTGATCTCACAAGATGATGAACTGGAAGCTGAGCTGGGTACGGTGTATGCTCTGCCAACCACACTGCTTATTGATCCCGACGGCATGGTTACCCACCGCATGATGGGGCTGTTCGATGTGGATTCACTCCGCGATCAACTCGACGAATGGCTCGGTGACGATGCGCCCGCTGATGCCACCGCGGAGGCCCGGTTTTAAGAGCCTGTTCGCTTGCGACGAGCAAACAGAACGCTGCCAATAGCCGGGGGGAAGCGTGCTTTCGACTCACGAATCCGGCACGTAGTGGTACACGGTGTGGTTTTCTTCGCTGTATAGAAATAGGTCACTGGAGTTGCTGACGACTTCTTTTCCTGTGACAGGCAAGGCGATCGCGTTCAAGATTTCGTTAGCGGTCCAGTCATAGATGTAAAGATTGTCCAGCGAGTACGAGCCGTTGCGTCCGCCTTCTCCTTCCAAGAGTTTTGCCAGTTGAGCAGACTGATTGGGAACGCCTGCAGTATTATGTAGCAGCAGATCTACTTCCCCGGGAGGGACAACTGCCTGCATTCCGCTCTGGCTCTGCGCACTGGATGCGTTCGAGCGCACATCGGTCACATCTTCGTAGGTAATCGTCTGGTTGTGCTCATTGGATTCGAGGGTGTATACCACATGCATAGGCATGTACTGTGCGCTAAACACCGCGTGCTTATCAGACACCGTGATGTACCCCGCTTGCAGAAACGGATTGGGCCCGAAGACGTCGTCCATATCCAGATCGTCTCCGCCCAGAGTAGTTGCGCTGCCTCCATCAGTGGGCAATCGTGCCATGAGCTTATCGGGCGCATTGAGCGTCAGAGCTACTAAATCCTCTCCAGTTGGTTTTATTCGTGCAGGGATCTCTGCAAGCTGCAGCATATCAACATCCTCAG
>CAZZCI010000172.1:0-5705 GCA_964653015.1 uncultured Rhodothermales bacterium | reverse complement strand
GATCACATTGCGCCGAAAATGGGCCTGACAACGCTGCCAGATCAGACCCGGAAAGACCGCGCCAGAAAACACGTTGTTCTCGTTGAGCAGTGGCGCTCCGTTAACGGATACGACCTTGCGCGTGCCATCTGGCCACCGGAGTGCGTACTGGAGGTCGTGCATTGATCTCTTGGCAGCTTTTACCCGGCTAAAGGGCTTTTCGTCTTCAGATAACGCTTCCCCGCTGGGGCCCTCAATGCGCCATGGAGGAGCGGAGCACGATCCCGCTTTTAGGGCCGCTTTCGGCATCCTCAGCACATCTTCGGCCCGCTCATTGGCTTCTGCGATGACGCCATTGGCATCCATGACTACGATAGCCGCTGCACTCGTGTTGAAAATGCGCTCCAGCAGATCACGCTCGGCTCGAAGCGTGCGTTCCGCTTCGCGGCGACGGGTGATGTCGCGTACGATGGTCTGCGCAGCAGGCTGCCCGTTGTACGTAATGGGAACCGATCGCACTTCGACGGTGCGCGGCGGACGATCTTCCCATTGAATGGTTTGCTCCATCGGCAAGGTAGAACTGGTGCCCTCGTACACGCGCTGCAACCGCTGCATGGCCGCCTGGCGCTTCTCGTCATCGACAATGAATGCGAACAAGTCTTCGCCCAGCAACTGGTCGGCATGGTCCGCACCGAGCACTTGGGCACCGGCGGGATTGATATACTGGATGCATCCGCCAATGCTTACCACAATGGGGTCGGGATGCGCCTCCACGAGCCGCTCCCACCGCTCTGCGCTGCGCAGTCGCGCTTCCTCAGCTGCGCGGTGTTCGGTCACATCTGCCGCCATGCCCACGCATCCAACCACCTCGTGCGCTTCGTTTCGCAATGGCGAATACCACACGTCGAACACAAATGTACTGATATGGAGCGTATCGCGCACCTCATGGCCGGCAACCGCGCGTTTGAGTCCGCGCAGAACGGCTGGGAAATCGGCATAGTGATCAAACACAGAAGATCCTACCGCTTCGTCAGGATCCAGACCAATGGCGGGTAGATCATGCCCTTCAGCCAGCAGGAACGTGCCGTCTTCATCCAGCACGAATACCGCCGGCTGGGCGTTTTCAGCCAGGATACGAAAGAGCTCCTCCTGCCGCCGGAGCGCACGCTCTATCGTCTGCCTTTCGGTGACATCGGCCACAACGCCATCGTAGTAAAGGATGCGTCCGTTGTCATCGCGCTTAACGGTGCTGCTAATGCGTGCCATGAACGTAGACCCATCACGGCGTTGCATCTCGACCAAGAACTCATTGAGTCCGTCGTTTTCGTGCTCGGCTTGTAGGAGACGCGTCTGGTCGTGCGGATCGGCGTAGAGGTCGGATGCGGGCAGCGCCACGATCTCGTCGAGCGTGTCGTATCCGAACAGGTCTATGAATGCCCGATTGGCGTAGATAATGCCCTCTTCGGGCGTGCTGCGGTAGAGCCCACTACCTACGTTCTCTGCCACCTGTTTTAGGTGGTCTTCGGTTTGTGCGTGGCGGAGCGTTTCGTAGCGGTGGGCAAGTTCGGTGGCGACCAGCGATGCACAGTCGCCCAAGCATTCATGCACGGGGCGCGCAACCTGTGTGTCTTGCTGTGCAGGGCGCAGGGCTTCGATGACGCCTTGGGGCGCCTCAGAGGCCGGGGCACAAAGCGGAACAACGGTGTGCGTCCATGGCTCAGCAGGCGCTATGGCATCGTCCGCATTCGTATCCAGAAAGGTGCCTGCACTGGCCTGGAGGCAGTTCCATGCCTGGCTGCCGTCAAGAACCTCATGCACCGCACGCAGCCGGTGGGGAGGAGCTACCGGAGCCATTGGGGACGGCCCCGCACGTGCAACAGGAGCCAGGGTGTCGCGCTGCTTCAGGCTGATGCGCACGTACGCCCCACCACACAGCTCCGCCGCCATGCGTGCAATGCGCGTGAGCGCCTCGTCGTCCAGCGGAGCCACAGCGGCGTGCCGCCAGAGCACGTCGAGCGTCAGGTCTGGTGGGAGCAGCGTAGGGGATGATGTGGCAGGCATCTCTACACGCAATGCAAAGCAAGGAGTGGCATTCTGAAGGGGCGACACGCCTCTCAAAAGGTATCTATTGGGAGAGGCACGGGGAATAAAGATCTCCTCGAAGTAGGCAACTCCCCTGTGCCGCCGTACATGCTGAATTCAGCAAGAGCTGTTTGGGGCGGTGCTATACACACGTACGCATATCGGCAACCTACAGAGTTACCGCTGACACAGCACCAGCTTCGCTGCCCCAACTTTCGCCCAGTGTTATGTGGTATCTTCTAATATGTTCGATAGCTGATCGCAAGCCAAACGTGCGAGCACAAAAAAATCGCCCACCGGGCTCCAGATAGGAGAGCCACCTGTGGGCGATTGCTTGTCGGTACTGTAGTTGATCCTGGACGTAGGCGGAGGATTCTATCCCATAAGCAGGCGACGCGCAAGCCGCTCGCCTCCGACCAGTTCCGACAGATGCTTGAGCTGATTGTCTTCGTACGCCTGATAGAAAATGGCAACGTCGAGCGCCATCACCTTGTTGAATGCGTTTTTGGCTGCTTCGGGGTTGTCGCTTTGCTTAGTCACAACTTCCCCATGCTTGCGAACCACGTCCATCATAGCAAGCGGATATCGCACTGGGAGACCGATCTTTACGTGAATATGTCCGATTTTCAGTCGGTCTTTTACGTACTCGGTGCCATATTCGCCGCTGAAGAGTTCCACGAACCAATCGCCAATCATACTGTGCAGGCGATCCATGCTTTTGCCCTCAAAGTACTCCTTTGTGTTCTCATGGTCGAACAGGCGGTCATAGAACTCGTCTGTCATAGGACGGGCCTGCTCACGTGCGGCATCATGCAATGCTGTTAGGTGATCCACGTCTGCATCCGACACGCCCATCAGCGCGGACAGTTCATCGGCGATGTCTTCTTCCTTGACTGACCAGCTTGAGCGTTCACCTTGTGCGTTTAAGTTTCCTTCGTTCATCATAGCTTTAGTGTGCTCTATTAAGTGGAATTAGGGTTACTGGTCTCGGGTGATGTGTGCAACAAGCGCAGCCACCAGAGCTTCGCTGTCTTCTTGGACGCCAGCATCAATCGCATCGACCGAGATGGCCTGCTCTGTGAAGCTGGCAGCACGTACCTGCTCAGGATGCGATTCGTCTACGTCGGTATGGGTGATGCCAACTGCAAGGGGGACTGCCTCTTGCTTGGTGAGCAGGTGGCTAAGCAGCCGTTCGGTGTCGGCCACTGCCGAGTCATTGGATGCATTCACCAGAAGCACGATGCCATCTACCCCCTCTCCGAGGACATCCCACATGTAGCCAAAACGCTCTTGCCCCGGCGTTCCAAAGAGGTTCACGGGCATGTCGTGCACCGTCATGCTTCCATAGTCAAGACCCACCGTTGTAAAGGGCTTATCCGGCGTTTCCTTACTTTCGACATCCGTGCGCACTGGCTCGATTTCGGAGAGCGTGGCAACGAGTGTCGTCTTTCCTGAGCCTACGGCTCCAGTGACGAGGATTTTGAGAGGCTTCATAAGATGTAAGAGCGTTAGGGAAAGAAGTAAGCCCGGCGGCACAGTTGTGACGTGCCGAGACCCAAACAGCTTTTCTGTGCGCAGGAGCCCACGGGCATCCGAGGCTACGCAAGCGAGGCTACGCAAGCGCACCTGTCAGCAGATCATTTACCGTCTCGACCTGCTCACGCGCTTTAAGGTTGATAAGTGCGATGTTCGCCCCTTCTTTCGCAACGACAGCAAGTGCGCCTCGATCGCCGACCAGGTAAAGCTGCACCAAACGACCCTCAGCAGAGATTGACGTCTCCTTGAGCGCACCCGCATTCAGCGTGTCTGCCATGCGGCGGCTTACCCCCACCGTTGTAGCAACCATAGCTGCTACGCGCTTCGCGTCATCTACCTCGCTAAGCGTATGCCCAACGAGAAACCCATCGCCAGAAGCAATAAGGCTCCCCTCAATTTGCTGGGGCAGCGAATCGTCGAGGTCGTAAAGAAGAGATTGAATTTTTTCGGCGGTACCCATAGCGGTAGCGTGTCTTTTCGTGATACAAGGACCTATATGCTTTGTCGGGCTTGCCACTTCTCACTTCGACGGTCGATGCAAAACGCGTCAAGCCATCCCAATTTACACATGCTTTTTACATCTGTCACAGAGTTAAACAAAAAGTGGTCCGTATATTTGATTTTGTAGACCTTTGCAAACTTGGGCGGCTTCTTTACACCTTGCCTCGTACTGTACACATCCTCGAAATTGGATGCTTCTACCACCTGATCGCTCTAAGAGGCACTCTACCTTGTATTTGCATCTGATGGCCTCCAGACGTAGCTCACCAGGGATTATGCTACGGAGGGGACGTTTTCTTCTATACCCCACTAAGTGAAGGTCAGAATCGCCCGAACTCTGTGAAAATATTACCCGGGTGTGTTTTTTCTCTCCAATCTGTGGCTTCCTGGATCGGGGTCTGAAGGACTTGCCCTATTTCTCGGGGGGCTGCCCCAAAGAGAAATGCGAATCACTTTGAGGCGAGCGTCGCATCACCACTTCACCAACCGACGAATGGCAGGCGATTGACTGGGCGACCGGCACCATCACCGAGTTTGAAGCCTCCGATGGGGTAGATGTCCCCATGCAGATCTTTGAACCCGAGGAGCCCAACGGAGCCGCAGTGCATTTCGTACATGGCGCGGGTTACCTGCAGAACGTGCACAACGGATGGAGCAATTACTTCCGCGAGTTCATGTTTCACAACCTGCTCATGCGCGAGGGATATACCGTGGTAAACCTCGACTTCCGCGCCTCAGCAGGCTACGGACGGGACTGGCGCACAGCCATTTACCGGCACATGGGCGGGCGCGACCTGCAGGATTATGTGGATGTGTCGGCCTACCTGGAAGAAACGCGTGGCATCGATCCCCAGCGGCAGTTTATCTACGGCGGTTCCTACGGCGGCTTCATCACACTGATGGCGCTGTTCAACGAAGCCGATTCGTTTGGCGGCGGCGCGGCCCTGCGCTCGGTAACGGATTGGGCGCACTACAACCACCCGTACACCTCAAATATCCTCAACACGCCCGTGGTGGACCCCGAGGCGTACGAGCGCTCGTCCCCAATTTACTTCGCCGAGGGGCTGGAGGACCCGCTTCTTATGGCCCATGGCCTGGTCGATGCCAACGTGCAGCCGCAGGATATCTTTCGCCTGAGCCAGCGCCTTATTGAACTGGGCAAGACCGATTGGGAGCTGGCCACCTATCCTGTTGAGCCCCACGGCTTTACCGAACCCAGTAGCTGGACGGACGAATACCGGCGCATCCTCTACTTCATTGAGCGCAGCGTAGGCCCCGACCGCATTGAGCAAGCATGGTAGCCAACACAACCTGTTTTCCAAACTAAACGGCGACGCTTCCCTCTGACAGAAGCGTCGCCGTATTGTATGACGACATGAAGATGCCTATACTGTAGTGGATACACGCGCATATTCGTAGTCCCCTACATTTTCTCCTGCATTCATGTCTCTTCTCCCAAAGCGAAGTCTGTTTGTCGCCTTCCTTGGGCTGCTTGGCCTGATGATGATTTCTGTTCCAACTTACGCCCAACAGACGGCTACGTCACCCAACTCAACGGAAGACACGGCGTCATCTGAGCGTGCTCAAAACGCGGTGTACATTGAACT
>CAZZCI010000171.1:0-5736 GCA_964653015.1 uncultured Rhodothermales bacterium | reverse complement strand
TCGGGACCCAAGATGTGCTCGCGTAGGATATGCAGCGCGGCAGCCGGTTTGCGATACGCCAGAAATCCCAGTTCGCGTCGCGACATCGCATCCGGTGGGGTAAGCATGGATGTTGAGGGAGGATCTTGCATCCCACGGGCTACAGTGCGCATTAGGGACTGCAGCCGACGGCGGGGTGGTTCGCCGTAGAAGGCCGCGGCTGAATACAGCGTGAGGAAGGTGGTGAGGCCTTCATCGAGCCATGCGTGGCGGCGTTCGTTTGAGCCAACCAGCATGGGAAAGTACGTATGGGCCAGTTCATGATCGACAATGCCAAAAAGTCCGCGTCCGCGTGCTGTCATGCTGGCAAACGATAGCTGGGGGTACTCCATGCCACGTACCGGACCGGCGACGTGTTGGGCCTGGTCGTAGGGATAGGGGTGCCATGTGGCAGAGTAATGTTCAACCGCGTGTTGCAGATATCGCGTGGCGGCCTCCCATCCCTCCACGCGCTCGCCCTGGGCCGAGGGCGGATAGAACGAGGAGACAAGCACATTGTGGGTGGTGGCATCGGCGTAGGTGGCGTCCCAGATAAACACATCGGAGGCGGCAAAGACGACGTCGCGCACATCATGAGCGGTAAAGTGCCAGGTGAGCGAGTCGGGGGCTGCCGGGCGGGTTTCAGGCGTACCGGCTTCGTTTGCGGTGATGATGGAAACAGGACTGCGGGCCGTCTCAGCGTCAACCAAGCGACGGCGCTGCGTGTCGGTGAGTACGGAGTCGGGGTTTTGCAACGTGCCGGTGGAGGCAACCACGTATGACTTGGGCACGGTAATCTGCACATCAAACGACCCATAATGCAGATAGAACTCGCCCTGGCCCAGGTACGGCATTGGGTCCCATCCTCGGATGTCGTCGTACACATACGGACGCGGATACCACTGGGCGATTTGAAAGACATGCCCATCGTCTACGGCGGTGTATCCTGTGCGGTCGGCACCGCGCTCGGGCAGGGTATACGTATAAGGGATAGTGAGATGCAGCGAATCCCCAGAGGCCAGGGGCGATGTCAGATCGATACGCATGCGTGTGCCGTCTACGGTGGCCGCGGGCGTGTAGGTGGTGTCGCCGTGCGTAAGACGTTGCTCATACAGCGTGTAGCCGCCTTCATCGAAGGCGCCGCCGAAGCGTTCATCGGCATCGCGCTGGGTGGCTGCCCGGCTATCGGGCCGAAACGCGTTCTGCTCCAACTGCATCCAGAGGGTGTGCAGCGTGTCTGGGGCGTTGTTGGTGTAGGTGAGCTGCACGGAGCCCGACAGGCGTTTGGCATCCGGGTCGAGCGTGGCCTCGATGGCATACGAAATGTCTTGCTGCCAGTAGCCGGGGCCGGGAGCCCCTTGCGCGGTGCGTTCTGCACTGGGCAGATGCCAGAGGCTGTCGGGAAGCGGCTGGGCAACAGCCGGAACGGCGAGTAGCGTGAGGCCGATGAGAAGAGAAAGCAGGCGGTTACCGATAGCGACGCTCCACTGCATTTGTAAAGCTCACGGCTGCATCGCTGTAGATGTTGATTTTGTTTTTGCGGAAGACATCCTGTGCGATGATTTGAGAGGCTTCGTTCCATGAACCGGCCTCACGTAGGCGCTGAAGCACCTGTGCATACTGATCGGTCGAGTCGTTGAACAGTTGCCGTAGAAAGATGTCGCGCTGTGTAGGCGGCGATTCGCCAAAGACATCAGACTCAAGTTCTTCAACCCGATCTGATACTGAAATCGATTCATTGCCTCCGGGGGTAGCTTTGGGGTTGAACTGTTTCCATCGCGCATTGGATGCGGCTTCTTCTTGTGTTTCAGCAGGGGAGGCGTTGCCCTTGTGAAACTGTTTCCAGCGAGGGGTAGGCTCGCGGGGGTCGTTGGATGAGGATCCGTTCTCGTCTATCGGGCGCGCCTGACCGGGGACATCCCACGTCGGCTCTGAGGGCTCGTCCTCGGTAGCGGGCTCGGGGGAAGATTGGTCAGGAGACGTCTCCGAATTGGAGGACGGTTCGGGGGGAGCGGTCGAATCGGTGTCGGGCGAAGATGAAGACGCAAAAGGCTGATCGCGTGCACCGGGTGCAAAGGGAGATGTTGGTTCTTCGTTATCGTCTATGGTGGGCTCGCTGGTGGATTCAGGAGCCGTTTTGTTAGCTTTGGCTTCGGTTTCTTGGTTGAGCGCCTGCAATACCGCTCCAAAGTCTTCATCTGAAAAGGTATCGGGCGTGTCGTCGGCCTCCATCAGGTGCTGCAGGTCTTCCAGCGAGAGCGACTGGTCGTCGGGCAGATCGCTTAGCCGGTCGGCGTAGGCTTGTTGCTGCTTGTGTGCAAAGAACCGGTGGAGCACACGGGCGGGGCATCCGGCGTTGCCATAGGCTGTTTCTGTGGCTTCGAAGAGCGGTTGCAGCGTATCCAGCCAGCGGTCTACCGTGTAGTCTTCGGTGAGCATCCGGTCGATGCGTGTAAGGGCCGTCCGAAATGTTTTGGGATCAAGGCGTTGCACATCCCGGTGCCGCGCGAAGGCGTCGAGTCCCTGGCGTAGGTACTCGTACGGAGCCAGCGCCTGCATGCGGTATGCGATGTAGGCGACAGAGAGCGTTTTATCTTCGCCCTCGAAGAGATAGGCGGCTGCTGTAGGAATGGGGCGCACCAGGTAGGCCATGCCGACATGACTGGCCTGGCGAATCATAGAGGCCCAGGCCGATTCGGGGATCTGTCCGTTGTCGCGTAGCGCATCTTCAAAAGCGGCCCGTGCGGTTTCTAGCTCAGGGGCTGTGGTATGTACCCATTCGGTTTCGTGTTGGCGCATCTGATGCACCACGCCGTCGAGCTTTTCAAGCAAGCGATGACGCAGAAAAGACTGCACGACGCGCGGCACCACTGCAGTGCGCCAGTCGCTGGGACGATAGTCTTGGTTGGGCGGAAGCGCGCTTAAGAGACGCTGTTCAAGGGCTTTGGCCGTGGCATTGGGCATGAAAACAACACGCTATAGGAAAAGGCGTGAACCGGTGAGCAGGATAACGGGCCGTGTGGTTTTTGCAACGCATCTTAGATGCTGTACGGAACGTGGTATTGTGTGGCTGCGTGCATGAGCCGCATCCGTTGTTGCTTTTCACCTACAAACCGTATCTGTGTCGTTGTACGCTCAACTCCGTGCGCGTTCTCCATTGGCTATGGGGCTTTACGTAGTCGTGGTAGGGGTGGTCAGTCTCATTGTGGCGCAATCTGTGGTATCTACCCCCGCCGAAGGCCACGCGTCGTTGATGCGTTATTGGGCCCTTTTGAGTGCAGCAGTGGTGTCGGTCGCGGCATCGAACATGCTGTTTCCAGATCGCAATGCGCCCAGTGTGCAGCTTCTGAATCCGCCCGCCACCGTGCTGATGCGGTACACGTTGCAACGGTGGAGTGCAACGGCAGGGGTGCTAATCATACCGGCAGTGCTGTTAGCCGTTCTGGCAGAAGGCTCACAGGCCCCGCAGGTCAACGGGATTCTTGTGGTGTTGGGCGTGGCGTTGTATGGCTTTGCCGACACCGTGGCCCTTGGACCGGTATCTCATGCGTGGAGCACGGGGCAAGCCGGACAGTGGTATACGCGCATGCGCACCACCAGTAATGTTGGGTTCAGCGTACCCCGCGGGCTCGTTCCATATATGTTTAGCACCACGCGGTGTTTTCTTTTGGGCACCGTGGGTGTGCTGGGGGGAGGCATTCTTACGGCCTTGGGAGCCGGCTGGGGAAGCGTTGCTGCAGGAGGAGGGGTATTGGGATGGGCACTCTGGCGGATGCATCCGCTCATTCCGTTGTTCGACCGGATGTACTACCGCACGCATTCCTTCTTTCAAGAGGTAATGGGCGGTAGCGTGGGCATCTCTGATCGAGAGCCGGTGCCGTATGCCAGTTTGTACTGGGTGGTGCCCCGTTGGCGCCCTGCCGTATGGGCGTCTCTACGTCAACTTGATCGGCGCCTACCGCTGGGGCGCTTTGTGGCGCTCGGCCATCTACTCTTTTGGGGGCTGGTGTATCAGGGCGTCGATCCTATGATTGTTGCAGGCTACCTCGGACTCTTTGTGTTGGCCCAGAATGCTGTGGTGCTCATTCTTGCACGCCCTGAATTGGCCCCCGCCGCGCTTCATCTTTCGCTACAGGGGCCCGTAGATTGGCTCATGACACGCTGGTTTGTGGCGCTGCGATGGGGCGGACCGTTTGCGATGAGCTTGGGAGCGGTCGCGTGGGTCAGCACGTCGTATACCATGACCGACGTGCTGCTCTGGACGGCACTGTATGCCGGGGTTGCGCTAGGGGCCGCGCTCTTTGCGACGGTCCGCGTCGAGTATTCGTATCGAAACCGTCTTGCTTAACCAATTAATTCGCTTGCTCACAATGGCTAACTCGCTTGTAGCACGCAATGTATCAAAGCAGTACGGGAGTCAAGATCCTGTTATTCAGAACTTCTCTCACCGGTTTGCGCCTGCCACGCTAACGGTGCTTACTGGACCCAATGGATCTGGAAAAACAACACTGATGCGTCTCTTCTCGGTGTTGGCTACGCCGTCGGCAGGCACCATTGAGTATGGAGACGTACACATTCACGATGCGCCACATCAATATCTACAGCATGTGGGCATTGTGCACGCAGAGGCCATGTTGCCCACGCAGCTTACGGCAGTTGAGTTGCTGGAGTGGATCATGCGTTCGCGCAAGGTGTGGAGCGATGAAGGGCCCGATGTCATTGCACAGTGGCTCGACCGGCTCGATCTTGATGAGCGACGTGAACAGCGCATCGCTACGTATTCCAGTGGCATGGTCAAGAAGACACAGATTGCCGCCGCCCTGGTGGCCGATCCGCAGGTTCTGCTGATGGATGAACCGCTTCGTAGCCTCGACGACACGGCACGACAGGCCACTCTACAAGCCCTCGATACGTTTCGCGAAAAAGGCGGCCTTTCTATTGTGGCGAGTCACCTCACCAGCGATCTACTGCAGCGCTGTGATGAGCATCTCTCTCTGGCCACAGCCCCTGCATCGTAACGGCACAGCCCCAGTGTGCTGCAATGCCAGCGTGCTGCAACAGAAGCCGCTAAAAGAGCACTTCACCACCACGAGACCACTCCACCAGCGGCCGTGCTGGGTGTAATTCACATCTCAAGGCAATAAACTACACGGAACGGTTGCATCTTTTTGAATCGCTGCTGGTAGTTGTCTGTTCTATGTTGTACCCTGCAATACATATACTGCAGGGTGATTCGCAAGCGTAGTGCTCTCTTGCACTACCTCCTTGCATTGTCTCCTGTCACCGACTGCTGATAACTGCTATGGACCCTGAACTGTTGACGTGGGGATTTTTCCTTGGAGGCATTCTTCTTATGCTTCTTGAAACGGTGATCCCGGGCGGCGTGGCCTTCTTCCTCGGCGTTGGGGGCATCATCACCGGTGCGATGCGTCTGGTAGGGTTGTTTACCGACCCGTATATCGCCGTGCTTGTGTGGATGCTCACCTCTACGGCGCTCACTATTGCGCTACGACCGATCGCCATGCGCTACTTAGGGGGCGACTTCTCGCTGGCCATGACCAATGAAGATGCAGAGGCTATGGGACAAGTCGTCACGGTGGTAGAGCCGCTCA
This sequence comes from uncultured Rhodothermales bacterium, assembly GCA_964653015.1. Lineage (GTDB taxonomy): Bacteria > Bacteroidota > Rhodothermia > Rhodothermales > Salinibacteraceae > Longimonas. Next base: position 106 of record CAZZCI010000171.1, on the reverse strand, counting down.
CCGAAGATGACTCGGGGCGAATCCGCTTCCGAGGGGCTACGTGGGATGCGCGCACCACCGAGGGCCGTTTGCCCAAAGGATCAGAGGCGCGCATTCTGTATCGCGA
>CAZZCI010000170.1:2198-5793 GCA_964653015.1 uncultured Rhodothermales bacterium | reverse complement strand
TGCCCGAGCGGCCAAACAAAACCGGCGGTGGTTCGTGGCATTTGCTCCGTTTTGTTTGATCGTTGACGCATTTCGTATGACACGCACCCTCGATGCCGCCGCCGAGACCGACCGATGGGCCGCCATTGAAAAGCCTGCTGGACTGTTATCGCAGCCTGATGCTACGGGCAAACCGAATGTGTTTGACCTGTTGAAGCGTCAGTGGGCTACCCCATCCGATCCAGACCCGTTTGTGGGATTGGTGCACCGCCTCGACCGGCCCACCTCGGGAGTGCTTATGGTGGCCAAGACGTCAGAGGCCGCGCGTGCGCTTAGCGAGCAGGTGCAGGCGCGCACGATGGACAAGCAGTATGTGGCATTAGTTGAAGGAACGATGCGTGGGGCTGGAACCATGCAAGATGCCATCGCGAAAACAGCTACGGGGCCGCAGATCGTATCGCCCGATCATCCTGATGCCAAAGCCGCCCGTTTGCAGTACCAAGCCTTGCGCACCGACGCCGAACGTACACTTATTCATGTGCAGTTGGATACGGGGCGCTCACACCAGATTCGGCTGCAGTGCGCCAATCGAGGGCATCCGGTGGTGCATGACGGACGCTATGGCGCCTCGGTGCAGGTGCGGCGTCCGGCCATTGCGTTGCATCACTACGGACTCCGATTTGAAGATCCGGCCACCGGACGGATGCATAGCGTAACAGCAGCGCTACCAGATCTGTGGTCCGCCTGGATGTCAGATGCGCAGGCCGAGGCGGCGCAGCGTATCATCCAGCAGTTTCGTCTGTAGCATCATCCATCTCCAGAACCAGCCTACAGAGCAGCCGCTTCGAGGTAAGGCGCATGGCGCGCCACAGATTGAAAAGTAGCGCCGCGCTGAAAAGGACCGGCCAGAGGACGATCGAAAACGGATTGACAAACGGAGTGGATGTGAAGGCGATACCCGTGTGCGCCAGCCAAGTCAACCCGCTGCTAAGCAGCACCAAAATCAGCGCGCCTACCGCTGTGGCTTGGGCCCACCACATGGCCCGCTCGACAAGTGGCAACTTCTCCCGAGCTACCTCGGCGTACGTCCCATTTTCCTCGACCTCATCCTGCTCATCGTAGGTCAAGAAAACCTGTGTATCGCCAAACGAGGTTGCAGCCAATTCGTTAACAAAGCGAGTATGCAAGGGCGTAGCCATGGCGGGTGGTGCAAAGTACAGGAGGATACGGATAAGCATCCTACAAAAAAACAGATAGCAATGCGAACGACCCTGTCCGTCTTTGTCGGAGTAGACTCGGCTCCGCTTTAAATTGCATCTTTTTAAGAAGGCTCCGTTGCAGCAGCGATACTGCGTAGTGCACTGATTCAGTCGGGGACGAGAGCCGGCCAAATCTACATCGTCCAAGAGAACCGTTGCAGTCCGGCTTCCGACAGGCTATGTAACGCATGCTGTTCGGCGAGCGACCAGAGCACGGCGCGGGTGGCCCTGGCGTCCCCTTGCGCCGTATGGAAAGTGATGGCCCCGATGGTTTCAGGATCCATCATGTGCTCGGCAAGTGTTTGCAGGGCCAGGTCCGGCAGTTGGTTGTGCAGGTCCAGTCGGCGGGCTAGCGCCAGCGTGTCGATATACCGGAGGGTGAAAGGCGGGTGCTTCTGCCGTTCTGCTTCGTATGTAAGGAAGCGAAAATCGAATGCGAGGTTGTGTCCCACTACCACTGTTTCGGTGAGCACACTTATCAGCTGTGGGACCATGCGCGCGATGGAAGATCCGTGGTCGCAATGCCAGTACAGCTGCAGGTCCCGATGATCCATCACTGCTGCTTCAGTAATACGTGCCCCTCGATCTGGACGCAGTCCGGTCGTTTCCAGATCGAAAAACCGGAGGGGACTCGTACGTAGCGGCCACGATGCGTCCATAGGTGAAAAGTGAGTGGTAGTGTCACACTTGAAAGTTATGGTTCGGAATTGGCATCGCGAGGATGACGCTTGCGACCGGCGTGGCGCTGTGAACGGTAGCGAACGAGTCTTCTGGGGTGCGATCTCATGCCGCTTTTTGGCAGTTGCCTCCGGCGTGATAGCATGAGATTGCGTCGCTGCGCTCGCAATGACAAAGGTGTGGGCATGTCTTCGGTCGTTTAGACCAACTGGGTACAACCCTTAAGATTGACGTGTGACAGCGCACTGGAAAGCGTTCGCTCAAGAAACCACGCATGATGGAGCGAATAGACCGCATCTGGGCACCGAAACGGTTCGCTGCTTTTTTGATGTACATCCTACGCTTGTTATGGACAACCAATCAACCAACACCACAACGCGTGATCGGCACATGGGGTTTGCGCTGCTTCGGGTGCTATTGGGCATCAACATGTTAACGCGTAGTCTCGTTCGTCTGCCGGAGGTCAATGCCTTTGCATCAGGCATGGCTGACGGATTTGCCGATACGTTTCTGCCAGGGCCGTTTGTGTTCGGGTTTGCCTATGTGATAGTCATTGCAGAAACGATTATCGGTGTGATGCTCATTCTCGGATGGAAAACGCGCTGGGCTCTGGTTGCAATGGGCGGGTTGCTTTGTGCTCTGGCATTCGGCATGCTTCTCCAGGAAAACTACGGCACCGCTGCCAATATCGTCGTGTATGCCATTGCTGTGAGTGGACTGCTCTTTACCACGGCGTATGATCACTTTGGCATTGATACGGGGTTTTCGCTGCGCACATAATCGGAGCCGTTTCGAACTGATACATGCGGGTGCGCGTGTGCGGCGCATCACATTTGTTTGTTGATCCACAAGCAGGGAGTCTGTACATGATAGCCGATCAATTTGACGCCTTTCTACTCGACCTCGATGGCGTGCTCTACCTGGGCGAGGAGCCGATCTCTACGGCAATTGAAGCGGTGCAGCGCCTTATCGAGAGTGAAAAGACCATTCGCGTGTTAACCAATAACCCACGGTTACCGCGTGCCGCGCTGGTCGAGCGGTTTGAGGCTGCGGGTCTTGCCATTCCCGAATCATCTATTGTGACTTCGGGGTGGGCGGCAGCGCGGTTTTTGGCGCAAAAAGGGATTCGGCGCGCCGACGTGGTGGGAAGTGCCGGGACGGTGGCGGCACTGCATGCCGAAGACATTGCGTACACGCACCAGCAGCCGGAGGCAGTGGTCGTTGCTGCCGATCGGGAGACGACCTATCTGGATCTCCAACGAGCCATGCAACACATTGAGCAAGGCGCCCTGTTTGTAGGCACCAATCCCGATACCTCGTTTCCCACCCCGCAGGGGCGTGGACTGGGCGCCGGGGCGGTTATCAAGGCGCTGGAGGCAGCCACCGAGACGTCAGCTACCATTGTTGGCAAGCCCGAGCCGCTCATGTTTGATGTGGCGCTTGATACACTGGCTCCCAATGCACGGGTGGTGATGGTGGGCGATAATCCAAAGACGGACATTCGGGGCGCGCGCCGGGCGGGGGTGACCAGCATCCTTATTGCAGATGAGCCACATCCGCCCGATTCACCCGCGGACGAGACGCCCGACTACACGATGCGCACGCTGGCCGATCTGCTGCGCCAGTCCGATACGTAAACGCTTTCAGGGAAGCCTTTCAGGGAAGCCTTTCAGGGAAGC
>CAZZCI010000170.1:0-2098 GCA_964653015.1 uncultured Rhodothermales bacterium | reverse complement strand
CTTTCAGGGAAGCCTTTCAGGGAAGCCTTTCAGGGAAGCGGGGGGGATGGATTATGAGGAAAGCCGCCTAAGGCGCGTCGTACACCCTCCTGTAATCTGGGCTACAATGCGGCTTCGGTTATGAATATATTCTGAACACCTGGTTATACTATGCGTTGTCTGTAAAGCCAACACATTGTTATTTGTGTCTAAATCAAAGGTGTGATATGTACAGCCATATTCTTTATCCAACGGATGGAAGTACAGGAGCCGAAGCTGCTCTTGAACACGGTCGTAATCTGGCGCAGACATACGGGGCCACTGTGCATGTGCTTTACGTTGCCGACAGGCAGCCGCATGGGCTGGGCACCGATCCCGAGGTGAAGAGCCACGGCGGGATGGTGGGCAATCCGAAAGGCGGAGGGCCGGGTATGGTTGGCGTTCGGAAGAAAAGTGACGAAATGCTTGCGAGCATTCAAGCGTACGGACAAAAGCTCGTCGATCATGTTGCTGAGCAGTTTGAGGACGTGACGGTCCAAACCGAGGTGAAGCAGGGCATTCCCTACAAGATCATTCTCGACTATGCGTCGGCCCAAGACATCGACCTGATTGTGATGGGCACCCACGGTCGAACGGGCTTAGACCGGTATTTAATCGGAAGCGTAGCGGAAAAAGTGGTCCGGATGTCTGACGTACCCGTGCTGACGGTGCGTCAGCGTGAGGAGGCCGGGAGCTGATAGCGGTACACAACATGCCTCGTTCAAATGCTGTCATCGTGAGCGAAGTCGAACCATCTCCGACGAAATGGGCAGGACCATTCGTTCGCCCGTATCTGCTGAACGCCGTGGAGATGGTTCGACGTGCTTTCGGGTCCTGGAGCCCTCCGTTTGCACTTTTAAAGTACTCCTTCCTTGCGGTCAGGGCGCTCAACGTAACAACCCGTTGGAGAGAACGCGGGCCTGGAGGGAGCTTTTCAGCGCGAGTCCCTTCCACACCACAACATTCAGATGTGACAAAGCACTGAATACAGAACCTACGCTCTTTGCGTTGACACGTCTTTAGCGTCCCGATTGCCGATTCATACGTTGAACTGACGACAACCAGCGACGCACAGGGGCTGTAAGGTCACGTTACTGGTGCATCGCGACCAGGCAGAAAGAGCAGAGCACAGCAAGCTTTTGGTTACTGACGCTCTCCATTGATCGAGTAGACCGTGCATTCGCTGAACGATTCGTTGATCTCTTCCTGGGCTTCCGTTCTGCCTTCACGGCATTCTGAGAGAGCTCGTTCGACAGCGTCCTGTCGGCTATTGTAGTTGTAGCTATATCCGTAGGAGAAGCAGTCACTCTCGTCTGACCTTGCAAGAGCGAGTGCTTTATGCGTGGATCGATCGCGCTGATCATCCTGGATGTAGGACCAGGCCTCATCGAAGTTGCTCTCGCATACCGCACTTGTCTCGCTTTGTATTTCCTGTGTAGCTTCTTCCACGGTTGCACAACCCGCGGAGAATAACACCGGAGTAACCAAAAGGCTTACAAGCAGAGCCCATAGGTTAGTTGTACGACTCATCATACTGTTTACGACGAGGTTAAAATGCGAAGATTACGATATTCTAAGAAAAGAAATTAGCTGCTGATTTCGTGTTTCGTCGGTACCGTATGGTTATCAAGTAACCGCGTTAAAACGACATAAAAAAAGCACGAATCCTCACCATTCGTCAGCTGATTCGTAGAAACTGCGGAATGAAATCGACCTTTCGCGACGTCTAGTGCTCTGTCAATCCTAATTCTATGTGTTTTGGAACGTTCTGCAGATCCCTCCCTCTTGTTCTCCCTCCTCTGAGGGAGAGACTCCCATTGCGATGTTAAAGTCCCTTCCTCACCGGGGAGGAAGGACAGGAAGGAGGGGCGAGCGCCGGGCTCAACCACAACATTCAGGGCTGACACACCACTAGGGTCGACATCAGGTACAGTCAACATTAAGTGCGATACCTGTAGTGCTGTGTCAGAGGGAGCGACCACAGGGAGGACGTACTCCTGAGATGCCCAAATTAAGAAATCAAAACAGGTTCTAAATGGGGGTAAGATCGGTCCTGCTCGTCAACTGAACCTGCCTCGTG
>CAZZCI010000169.1:0-5794 GCA_964653015.1 uncultured Rhodothermales bacterium | reverse complement strand
GCTTCGATGGTGCTGAGGCGGTGTGCGATCACAACGGAGGTCAGCCCGTCGCCGCGGGCGAAGAGGCCGTCGAGCGCATCCTGAATGACAGCCTCCGACTCGCTGTCGAGGTCCGACGTGGCCTCATCCAGAAGCAAGACCTGCGCCTCCTTCAGAATAGCACGGGCGATGGCTACGCGCTGTTTTTGTCCACCGGAGAGCCGGATGCCGCGCTCGCCGATCTGCGTATCGTAGCCGTTAGGCAGCCCCTGGATGAACGCGTGGGCGTTTGCCATACGCGCCGCGCGTCGCACATCGGCCTCGGTCGCCTCGGGTTCGGCATAGCAGATGTTGGAGGCGACGGAGCCCGAAAACAGCGTGGGATCTTGCGGCACAAGCGCGATCTTGCGGCGCAGGGCCTTCAGGTCGAACGAGCGCAGGTCCTCTCCGCCAAGCGTGACGCTCCCGTCTTGCGGGTCCCAGAACCGCCCGATCAGGTTGGCCACCGTGCTCTTGCCCGCGCCCGAGGAGCCGACGAGTGCGGCTGTTTCGCCGTGCGGAATCTGCATCGATACGCCGCGCAGTGCAGGTTCTTTCGCGTCGGGATACGTGAAACGGACGTCGTTGAGCGCAATCGTGCCAGCCGGTACGCCGGTCTTCGATCCGCCCGACTCGGGCTCGGTCTCCATCAAGTTCGACAGACGCTCCAGCGCCGCCATGCCCGACTGCAGCTTATCGTTGAAGAACATCACCGACTTAACCGGCCCCTGAAGCTGCCGCTGATACATGATGAACGCCGTCAGTTCGCCCAGCGTGAGCGTCTCCCCTACCACCATCCAGCCGCCGATCAGAAGCAGCGCGCCGAGTCCGTAGTTGGCGGTGATGTTTACGAGGCCCTCCATCTTGCCCACGTCTTTGCGGCGGTCGAGGTTGAGATCGACGTAGGCCTGGTTCTGGCGTCCAAAGCGATCGCGCTCCTGATCCTCCCCTACGAAGGCCTTGACCACGCGGATGTTGGAGATGGCTTCGGTGGAGGTGGCGGTGAGGCGCGCCACCGTTTCGCGGATGTCGCGCGAGGCCTCACGCAGCGGCTCCTGGTAGTAGTATGTGATGAGGGCCAGCAGCGGCAGCACCACCAGGTTCACCAGCGCGAGCTTCCAGTTCATGATCACCAGAATGGTCGCCACCACGATGATTGCGACGAGCTGCCCCGACAGCCGCGACGCCGCCGCCTGAATCATGCCCTCTAGCGCATTCGGATCGCTCACGACCCGCGAGCTGAGCGACCCGGACTGCTCGTCGGCAAAGCGCGATACCGGCAGCTTCATGAGATGGTTGTACGCATCCATGCGCACATCGCTGACCACGTGCTGCGTGAGCGCAAAGCTCCAGTACATGCCCGCATACTCGATAATCGCCCGAAAGAGGTAGAACCCGGCAAACGCGGCGCCGAACCACAGAAAGAGCGTCATGTCGCCTTCCGGGATGACCGTGTCGAAGGCGTAGCGCACAAACTGCGGCCCGATAGATTCAAGCGCAGCCGTAAAGCTGATAAGCGCCACGAGCGCCAGCACCCGCGCTTTGTAGGGCGCCAGCACGCTCCAGAGCCGCTTCAATATGGCAAGGGTAGACTGGCGCGGCTCGGTGTTGGGGTTGGACATACAGGCTTATCTCGATACAAAAAAGAGGATACACGTGAAGCGGTGCCAGGCATCCTCACGTCAGGCGCGAATAGCGTACGCAGGTTCATGCTGTACATGTTGAAGAAGAACGCAGGGGGTGGAGTTCACTCTCACAGATCGTCCGCAGGCATCAAAGGGTTCAGGGGCTGGGGGATGCGAAAAGTAATCTGCCAAGACGCAATATGGAGGGCGATATCCATCGCATCTGTAACGGCCGACGGTAGGGGCTGCTCAGGCGGATGCTGTTTGATAGCGCACCCCCTACACTACCTCGTAACGCAGGAAGCTTTAACCCACTCTACCGCATACGATACTGCAGGACGCAGTTGATCCTGCACGTGTGAAAGCGTAACGACATTCGGACTGACCCGCCCTGCGGTGTCAGGACGCCCGAGCGAGCAGGGTCGGGATGTTTTTTTCGTCCGTGGTGCGTACCATATAACTGTTCTTCCCCCCTGCGTTTGCCATTATCGAAGCAGGCGACTTCTTTTTCTGGCATCCATATGTCTTTTTTTCACCTACTCCCCCGACCCTCATGGCTACCCCTTTGATCATCGGTGTTGACCTCGGTGGCACCAACATTGAAGCTGCCGCCGTTCGCGGGAGTGAGATCCTCGCCGCGAAGAAAAAGAAGACCCGTGCTTCAGAAGGCGTCGATGTGGTCATCGAGCGGATCGGCAAGACGGTCCACAAGGTGATGGATAAGATGGACAACGACGCGAGCGACTATAGCGCGCTATGCATTGGCGCGCCGGGCGCAGTGGATGTGCACTCCGGGGTCGTCCACTCGGCTCCAAATCTGAACTGGACGAACGTCCCTCTCGGCGAGCGGCTCGAAGCCGATCTGGGTCTGCCGGTGCTTGTCGACAACGATGTGAACATCGGGGTTCTCGGCGAACACGTCTACGGTGCTGGAAAAGGCACGCTCAACATGGTCGGTATTTTTGTGGGAAGCGGCATTGGGGGCGGACTGGTCCTCGACGGCACGCCGCATTACGGCTGGCGCGGCGTGGCAGGCGAGGTCGGGCACGTGGTGGTGCAGCCCCGCGGACGCCAGTGCGGGTGCGGACGCCGCGGCTGTGTGGAGGCCTACGCCAGCAAGACGGCCATGGAGGCCATCATTCGCGAAGAGATGGAGAAGGGCCGCTCAACGGAGGTCTTCGAGATCATGGACAAGAAGGGGAAGAAAAAGCTCACCAGCAGCGTCATCGAGGCATCGCTGGAGGCGGGCGATGCCCTGATGGAGGAAGCCATCCAGAACGCACAGTACTACCTTGGCCTGCTCACTGCCAATCTTGTAAACGTGCTGGATCCGGAGGTGGTCGTCTTTGGCGGTGGCGTGGTGGAGCGCCTCGGACAGGACTTCATCGACCCGATCGGCCGGACAGCCCGTCAGCACTACCTGCAGCGTGAGGGCGCCGAGAAAATCCGCCTCGTCCCCGCTGCCCTCGGCGACGATGCGGGGCCCGTCGGCGCGGGTGTGGTGGCGCGTCGTCGCCTCCAGTCGGCGCTGTAGAACATTGGGCCGGATTACCACGCTCCGTGCCCAACGCATTGTGGATATGTCTCGTCATCGATAAAGTAGGAAGCGGGCTATGCTACAACAAACAAAACCGTTCCTGTTCTTAACCTGGCGCAGGGCTACTTCTATTTCCGATACCAACGGAAGTAGCGTCTCGTACTCGTTATTCGGGGCAACAACTGTGACGATCCCGAGTGCTCGCGATGCAATATTCCGCTGATGCTCGATGCCCTGGTCCATCGTAAGCAGCACGTCGAACTCATCTTCGGCGCAACGTAGAAGCTCCCCGTTTTTTACGCCCGCCCATCCGCGCTCAGGAACGGTAACGACCTCAATGCCCCGCTCGATAAGGCGCCACTTTAGCTTTCGTGGGATGTTCTCGTCAAGAAGAACCGTCATGCCGTTGGAGAGGGATACTCGTGTACCAACTCTTCCTCCGCAAGGTCTAAAAAGGCCTCGGCTTGCTCACGTTGTACCGAAGGAAAGTCGTCGATAAATTCCTCCAGACGTTTTCCATGCTTCAGGTGATGGAGGAGTGATGCTACCGGAACGCGCGTGCCCGCAAAGACGGGGGTGCCCCCGAGAATTTCAGGGTCGCGATGAAAGATCTGTTCGCGTTTCATAGCAGGTCTATAGGTTGATGAACCAGCTCTTCTGAAGTAAGACGCCTGCTTGCCACCATATGGTTCAGTGTGTTGTCCGAACGCTATGACAGCATTGCTCTACGGCGAAGATAGTGTCGACCTAACAGTCTTTTCGGACGAACACCCTCCAGAGCGAACCACATGATCTTTCCTGTCTCATTCCATCTACAGCGCAAGAGTATATTGGCCTCCAACGTGCAAGCGCTCAGGAATGGGCAATTTTTTGAGTACGCGGCTCTGCAAACGAAGATACCCATTCGCAGCCCGCGGGCAATGCGCTTCCATCCACAGCCGCGCTGGTTCACTGTTCAGATACGCTGATAAGTCTTTGATACAGACACCTCGTTTTGGTATAGCGTAATAAACGGAATGGCGCGGTACGATGTCGCCGTTCCAGTCAATCCAGAAGTGGGGCTTGGAAGCAACATCTTTAAACAGGATTTTGGGGCGAAGGATATCTTCCATTGGCGGCGTCTCATGCCAACTGTACCATGCCTTGCCGTTCTTCGCAACACAAAACCGGGCCTCCAGCGCTGCGCGATGAGACGCAGCCCAATCTCGATATGAACCGAGCTCATCTTCAGGATACAGACTTCCGGTATCTGTATAGGGACATACAAACCGCTTCGGAGGAGAAGCCAGGTCGACCGTGCCAAGCTCGCGTCCGCTTACCGTAGGACGGAGCCACTGCTGTGAGAGGGTGTCAGGCACATCATCCCTATCGATCACAAAGATTTGATCCCGGCCGGTCGCCACACCCGCAGAGATGCGTATCACCGCATCCCCGAGAACGCCTCCTGTATCCATATCAAGCTGTGTAGCTCCCCGAAGTTGAGCCGCCCAACTTGCGCCTGACGCTGGTAGCGTTGTTGTGTACGTTTCTCCGTCTCGAAGCGTTACTTCTGTCGTAGAGGGAGACGATTTTCGGATCGTTGTGATCGCGGGATACGTAATTCGCTTTTCGAATGCATCCTCACGGATGTGTTCAATCTCTTCAATATGTACGCTGCCGAGCAGGCGACGCAGAGGCGCTGCCGACTCAACATAGGTCCATTTTTCCGGAGTCACAAAAGCAAGGAGGCCGCCTGCCTTCAGAAGGTTGAGGCCCTGTTCAAAGAAAAGAAAATATAAGTCCATCCGCCCCGACGCTGACGAGAAATGCGCTCGGTACCGGTCTTTTTCGTCATCGGACAGTTTTTCAATTCCAGCATACGGCGGATTGCCGACGACGTAGTCAAAGGGGCCAAGCGTTTGTGGGCACAATGAAAGAAAATCTGCCTCGTGGTACGTAACATGCTGCAGCTCACGGGCTTTTGCATTTTCGATGTGCCGTGGATTTTGCTCTACGGCATGCCCTTCTGGGCACGGCCACCCATGCGCTTCGCAGATTCTCTCAACAGCGGCACCAAACGGGCATGCTCCGCTTCCCGGATAGAGAATGCGGTCTCCTTCGACTGGCACCTGATCACGAAAGAGGCGCTCCACAATGTGATCAGCAAGGTCGGATGGGGTCGGAACGTATCCTTTCATTTGTCACTCCATTCGGGTTGTAGGAGAACGTTGACCTACTTCATGGCCCCAAGCACATGGTATGTGAGACGACGTGCAAATCGCTCAAACCGCAGTTCTTCATTCGGCTCAATAAAGTGGCCTTCTGACCCTTCGGGATCACTGAGCATGAATACGGCTCCATCGACAAGCTGTTGCCGCACCATTCGCAAGCATAAAATCTCACCGCGCAGTGCATACGATGCCCCGTCAAAAGCAGGATCTACATCAAAATTCGGCTCGCGTACACGCACGGGACGGGTTGAGCCCTCTTTTTTAGCCATCAGCATGAGATATCCGAGCCAAGGACGAGCCGAAGGAGCAAAAATGCCCTGCTCGTAGGCCTGGCGTAAATCTGTATTACTACCAAGGGCTTCCTCCGTCCGGTTGTTAAGGTTGTTTCCGAATGAACTCGCAAT
>CAZZCI010000168.1:4279-5800 GCA_964653015.1 uncultured Rhodothermales bacterium | reverse complement strand
CCTCGCGATGACAATGTTGGACCATAACATTCAGCTGTGACACAGCACTATACTATACACTTGCTTTCGCTCCTTCATCTCGGTTCGGACATTGGTCACGCTGACAATGGCCGTACATATTCAATGAGTGGTGCTTAATTTCGAAGTTGTATACTTCAGCTACCATCTCTTGAATGCTCTGAAGACGCGGATCGCAAAACTCGAAAAGCTCATTGCAATCCAGACAAATGAGATGGTCGTGCTGCCAATAACTGTAGGCCTGCTCGTACTTTGCTTGATTCTTGCCAAACTGATGCCGTACAACTAAGTCGCACTCAATCAAAAGCTCCAGCGTATTGTAGACCGTTGCACGACTTACATCAGCCCCCTTTTGTTTAAGCCGCACAAAAATCTCGTCGGCGTCAATATGATCATCAGTCTCATACATCGCATCCAGAACAGCAATTCGCTCGGGGGTTTGCCGCTTATTGCGGCGTTTCAGAAACGCCTGAAAGATAGAGCGAACTTCTTCACGACGTTCTTCGGAGGGGGAAGCCATACAGTCGCAGACCCTACTGCTTATTATAGAAGACACACAACCGACGCGGTAGAACTGATATGCCTTGCCTCATTTTGCAAGGTCCTACTACAGTGCACAACACACGTGTTGTGTACACAGAAAAGTACCTGTGCTCTATTGGGGGGTTCCGGTTGCCCATGCAGGCCAATGTTGCTTTATGTCGGCCTGAATTTGCTTGGTGATGGTTTCCACATCAGCTGTTCCATCAATCATACAAATGCGCTGAGGCTCATCTAATGCAAGTGCACGATAGGCAGATCGCACGTCTTTATGAAATGACTCCTGCTCCTGCTCCATACGGTCGTTCACCTCTTGCACCCGACGTGTCTGCGCAACAGCTACCGGCACATCGATAAGATATGTTCGATCGGGAACAAGACCTCCCGTTGTATGCTGATGCAACGAATGCAGCCATTCTTTCGGCACCGCACCTCGCCCTCCACCCTGATAAGCTGTTGTTGAATCGTAAAACCGATCACAAAACACAGCATGCCCCGCCTGCAAGGCCGGACGTATTTGCTCAGCAACCAGTTGCGCACGCGCTGCAGCAAACAAAAACAGCTCCGTGCGGGCATCTAAGGATACATCAGACGACAAAAGGAGTCTGCGTACCTGCTCTGATACCTCCGTTCCCCCCGGGTCGCGCGTTTCTATCACGTGGTGCCCCTGCGCACGCACCCATGATGCCACACGCGACAATTGAGTGCTTTTTCCGCTTCCATCAATGCCCTCGAACGTAACAAACATAGGACGTCATATAACTAATGATCTAAGAAAGGCCTTTACCAACACCTTAAACGGATTCGTTTGCTGTTCGTATATTGAAGGCAGTAGACGTAGCAAGACCGTACCCCGCTTGCCTTTCGGCATAATAGTCCGTAAGACCGTAGTACCTGATTCCTAAATGCCAATGCACGCGAGCAACGATGTACGTCATGTAGGTGGACAGGCAATACCAGTTA
>CAZZCI010000168.1:0-4179 GCA_964653015.1 uncultured Rhodothermales bacterium | reverse complement strand
CTCCCCACTTGTTTCATGAAAAGAACGACCCGTTCAGGCACACACCTTGCATCTACGCCCTCTTTAATTGTATTATAGACCTACAGTAGTAGGCTTAGGTCCACCATACATACACGGCTCCTACCTGCTGCTTTCGGCGTCTCGATCACCACGAACCGACGCGCTAAACGCATGTTCGATTTTGGCTTTGACAACTTTGATGACTCGTCCTCCGACGTTCGGTTGCAAAAGCTGGTGGATACGTATGAGGACAAAGGGACAGCGGCATACTTCGACTCCAATGAGTTAGAAGACATTGCCACCTATTATTTTGAGCGCGGCTCGTACGAACAGGCGCTCGCTGTCATTGACCACCTTCTGGAGCTTCACCCCTATGCAGCCGATGGATGGCTCCGGCGCGGTATCCTCCTGAATAACTTAGGACGATACCGAGAAGCCCTGCGCACCTACCAAAAAGCACGGTCGCTTAACCCGGCCGATCCCGACATCCTGGTTAACCTAGGGATTACGCTAGATAGTCTGGGCCGCACCCAAGAAGCTATCGACGCCTATGACGATGCTCTGTCCATTAATCCCCTGCATGCCGAGGCTTACTTTAACCGAGGCATCACACTGGAACGCACCAACCAACTTAAAAAGGCTGCCGAGGCTTTTCAGCGCTGTGCCGACCTGCGTCCGCACCACCCTGAGGTATGGTACGAACTGGGGTATTGCTATGACCGTCTAGGGCACAACGAAGAAAGCATCGCCGCCTATGATAAACACCTCGACCTGGATCCGTACGCACAAGATGCCTGGTATAACCGGGGCATTGTCCTAAACCGCGTTGGGAAGTACGAAAAAGCCATCTTCTCGTACGACCTGGCCTTGGCCATCCAAGACAACTTTGCCTCAGCCTACTACAACCGAGGTAATGCACTGGCCAACAACGGCGATCTCAAAGAGGCTATCGCAAGCTACGAGGCCGTTCTCGACTTAGAAGGTCCTGATGCTGCCACATTCTACAACATCGCACTGGCGTACGAAGAGCTTGGCGATGTAGAGCAAGCACTTGTAAACTACCAAGAAGCGCTCGACGAAGAATCGGCTTATCCTGAAGCCTGGTACGGACTCGGCGGCTGTTACCTGACGCTCGATGAACCCATGCAGGCGTTCGACTGCTTCGACTACGCAACCCACCTCAACGACAGCGCCCCGAAGTTTTGGAAAGCCAAAGCCGATACCGCGTTTCAGCTTGGCGCGTTTGAAGAGGCCCACGTGTCGTATCAACGCGCGCTGCAGCTCAATGAAAACGACCCGTACGCCTGGCTGGGATATGCCGAGGCCCTCTTTCAACTCGGGCAAGCTCGCGAGGCACTCGAAGCGTATCGCACCGCGCAAGACTTGAATCCAGAGGCTGCCAGCACTTACTTTCACCAAGCAAAAGCCCTGCTCGCACTCGGGCGCCCCGAGGAAAGCATCCGCTCCCTGAAAATGGCGTTTCATCTCGATCCGGCCAAGAAGAAGGAGTTTCGCACGGCCTACCCCGATCTGTACCGCGACGACCATGTCCGGCGCTTGCTTGGCCTCGATCGTGCGTAACCCATTTTCCATTCGTGCAACGCCCGCTTATATGCCGTCTTTGCGTACATTGCTAGGGGGATTCGGTGCCGGTGCACTTATGGGCGCCGCCGATGTCGTTCCTGGCGTAAGTGGCGGCACCATCGCCCTCATCGTAGGCGTATATGAACGCATCCTGCATGCGCTTACCGCCGGGGGGTCTGCCGTACTGGCCCTTCTGAGTGGACGATGGATGCGGGCACGCGTCCACTTGCTTCAGATTGACTGGGGCCTCCTCCTCCCACTCGCGCTTGGCATTGGCGCTGCCATAGTAACAGGAGCCCGCATGCTCCCCCCTCTCATTGAGGCCTATCCCGCCCAAATGCGCGGCCTGTTCCTTGGACTCGTTGCTGCCTCTCTTGCCATTCCTGCCATGCGCCTCGAAGTGTGGACGCCTACCCGCTGGACGCTCTTGATTGGGGCCGCCGTCGTCGCTTTCTTCTTAGCCGGACTGCCAACTGCAGATACCACCTCTCCCCACCTGGCACGCGTGTTTGCTACCGCTGCCATCGCCATCTGCGCAATGATCGTTCCCGGCGTAAGCGGGGCCTTCTTGCTTGAGGTGTTTGGGCTCTACACCCCTACCCTCAACGCCCTCAACACACTCGACTGGGTATACATCATCACATTTGGTAGCGGAGCCGTGTTGGGACTAGGCGGATTTGCACGCCTCCTCTACTTCTTGCTCCGCCGATACCACGATGCCACCATGGCTGTGCTCATCGGTCTTATTGCTGGCGCCCTTCGTGCACTCTGGCCATTTCTGGGCGAAGACCGATCGCTGCAATGGCCCGCCGAGGGCGAACCGGTCTTACTTGTCGTTATGCTTACGCTGGGAGGAGCCTCATTCATCGGAGCACTTGTGTGGTGGGGACGCCAAGCCGCAACGGCATCGCCCGAAACACGATCCGTCTCTTCCTAACAGCCTGTACCACCCCTACTCGCGCTTCCCCAATCTCCGCATTACCATTACCGGAGTCCTGCTGAGCCCTCTTTTATCTACCTATGATACGTCTGCTTCCTGTTGTGCTCCTTAGCAGCCTCATTGGTCTTTGGGGATGCGCAACCACTGATCCCGCTGAAGAACCCGCGCTCTCCCACGAACTTCTAGCCTCAACCGACGACCCCGAGGCCTCGCTTGACTCTCTACAGGCCGTTACCAAACGACTGGAAAATGAAAATCGACGCCTGCGCGACTCGCTTCAACTCTACGACGATATTGACTCGGGCCAGTACCGACGGACCAAACACGCACTGCAAGACGATCTAACTCGCCTCTCCTATGAGTTGGGCCTCTTGCGCGATGGAGGACAATCACTGGCCCACCTCTCTACCGACGATCTATTCGAGCCCGGCACGGCCCACCTCACCGAAGCCGGACGCGCCCGTTTGAATGATATAGCAGAGCGCCTGCGTACCACATACCGCGACCGCACCATCCGTGTAGAAAGCCATACGGATGACCAACCGCTTTCTAGCGATACCTACAATTCGCATTGGGCCCTTTCGGCAGCGCGAGCTGCCACCGTAGTTGAAGCCCTCATGGAGCGTAGCCGCCTCAATGCATCGCAATTTCAAGCGCTTGGGTTTGGCGATGCACAACCGACGGCTTCTAACGCTACCTCCTCGGGCCAAGCACGCAACCGACGCATCCGAATTGCCGTGCTTCCCCCCGTCCGTGACCTGGTAAGCCCCTACGAAATCGACTGGTAATTCGTACAGTAACAAAACTGCTTGAATCAATGCAACGATGCATACGCTCCCTATAACTTTGCTTTTATTTCACAAACAACGCCCAATGTGCATCGTGCCTCTGTTCGAACACGGACTAGGTGCGTGCTTGCACGCAGTTCTCCTTCGGAGTCACTTAACCGGTCCGGATCGCTTGCTATATGCCTAAATTAGCACACGCTATGACTACCTTATCGCGCACCATGGGCCTTCTGTTGTTGGGAACGGCCCTTGTGCTTGTTGCCCCACTGGCTCAAGCACAAGACATGCCCGCCCCAAGCCCGGAAAATCCTGAGGCTGTTGAAGAAGCCCGAGAAGCAGCTGAACAATGGCTTGCGCTAACGGATGAGGGGGCTTTCGCTGAAAGCTGGGACGAAGCGTCTGAGCTGCTTCAAGACGAGATCTCCAAAGAAGAATGGACGGAGGGCTCTGAGGAAATCCAAGCTCAACTTGGTACTCTCGAAGAACGTGAGTTCATGGGTGGCCAGTATCAAGAGGACATCCCTGAAGTCCCAGATGGCGAATTCGTGATCATGCAATATCAGTCCAGCTTTTCTGGACCTGAAGGCGGAGAGGCTCCCGCTCAAGAATTGATCGAGATCGTGGTAGCTACAAATGAAGATGGCACCTGGCGCATTGCTGGCTACGACCTCCGCCCTGCCGGACCGCAGCAACCCCAGCAGCCGCAACCTCAACCAGAACCTCAACCCCAACCACAGCCTTAACGGCTAACGAATCGCGCAGTCTGAACGTTCTTGACTGTGCCTTACCCAGCAACGGCGGGTGCCTTGTAACGAAGGCATCCGCCGTTTTCTGTTGGCCCTCTTCACACCAGGCACCTTTTCTCTA
>CAZZCI010000167.1:0-5844 GCA_964653015.1 uncultured Rhodothermales bacterium | reverse complement strand
TGAATCGAGTTCAGGACAGGCAAGCGATCATCAACGATTATCACCATCTCAGGTTATGGCATAGACTAGCTTGTCCAAGTGGGAGATGTCCACAGGATCACGCCTTCGGCGAAGCTCGGTAGACAGGAGGGTGAGCCGGATTCGATAGTGTCGGCTATACGACAATCACTTACCATTGAACCGCTACCCACAAGAAACGGTAATGGCCGGCTGTTTACGACTCGGGCTCCTCGTTTGCTTTGTGGTTTTGCCAGCGATACAGGATTTCGTCAAGCGCCAGTACAGTGCCTACGAGCGACCCCAGCACCACCAGTGCCGGACCCGGGGCCCAGATGATCCATCCGCCCAGTACCCCGAGCACGGCTCCCAGATACTTGATGTAGTTCAGTTGCGTGTTGGTGGTTCGCTTCAGCAGCCGTTCGAGTTGCCGCTCATCGTAGGCACGTACCTTTTCTAAAATGATGCGGTCGAGGGGAATGCGCTTGATGAGTCGAGAAAGCAGCAACGTAATCGATGCGTCGATGTCGTGGCGCCGCGTGCGTAGGTAGTACGGCACCTGGTCGGCGGTAGACACCAGTTCGCGAGCAAGCCGAGGGGCTGCCTCGGGCAGTTCAGCGAGCAACGCGTTGACATGCTCTTCCACCAAGTCGGGCCGGATGCGACGCACGGTGCGAAGCATCCAGCCGGACATTCCGGGCGTCTCTTCGCGCTCCAGCATTTCGTGGATCGCGGCGCGCAGGCGGTCTTGGGTCGCCGGGGCAGCCAGCACGTCGTGCAGGGCGTTTTGGAGCCATTCGGTCGCATCAGCGCGGAAGGCGGGGTCGTGCACCAGCGCATCAGTCATATCGGTAACCCCTTCTCTTAGGCGGCGGGGCCAGCGTTTTTCGCGGAGCGTGGTTTGCAGAATGGAGGCGTTGATGAGTTCATCGGATACGGCCTGTGCGAGCCGATGTGCTACATACTCGCGCTGTGCCGGGACCAGCCCTTGTCCGATGAGGGGGCGCTTTTCGCGAGGCTGAAAGAGCATTGTGATCGCCAGCCAGTTGGTGCCAAACCCGATGAGGCCGCTCACGCACAGAATGCGCAACAGCCCCTCGGCAGGCAACGTAACCGGGCCCACCGTCCAAACTGTGTCGGGGAAGTCCCACACAAACGAGAACCCAAACCCGAGGGCCAGCAGGTACGGTACGAGGCGAAGCACGGGAAGCCACCGTGCATGCGCGCTGTCGTTACGGGGCGGCGGAGACGAATCATGCGTGGGACGTGATGACGGGGCGTGCCGAAGCAGGTGCCGCCACAGGGCCGCCGATGTGTTGGTGGATGAAGAGGACTGCGTATCCGCCATATTTTGTGGTGCCAATAACTATTCCCCATGCGGGGCTCAACCTGCGGAGGAGACGGTGTCTAAAACACGCGCATCAGGGTCATGTCTTCGAGGTAGCGTTCGGGATTTTCCTGAAGATCGCGAAGCAGATGGTCGAGTTGTTCGCTGGCGGAGTCGAGATTCTCGTAGAGGCTTGGGTCGTTGGCCAGGCGTCCTAAGGTGCCTTCGCCCTCGTCGATTTTTTCGGAGAACGAGCCGAGGGCACTGGTGGTGCGTTCAAGGTTGGCCAGGTTTTGCTCCAGGCGGTCGAGATTGCGATTGACGCGTTGCACGGTTACGCCGAGTGTGTCTACGTTTTCGTCGGTGAAGGCGCTGAGGTCGTCAGTTAGCGCCTCGAGGTTGCGGATGGTAGCACGCAGGGATTCTTCTTCCGCGCCCCCTGATATATTTTCGAGTGATTCGGCGGTGCGGCGCAGTGAGGCAATCATCGCAGTCATGTTGCCGTCCTCGTCGAGTTGCTGCGCAAGCGACTCGGTCAATTGTTCGGTGTTGGTAAGTACCCCTTCGGTTTTGTCGGCGAGCTCAGGCGCTTGCCCGGTCAGTTGTTCGAGCAGACCGGGGCCGTCGGGGGTATCGATGGTCGAGTTGGGTTGCAAGGGCGGATTCGATGCCGGTCCAGGACGGATGCTCAGCCGTACGCCACCGAGTGCCGAAAATCCTTCGACGCTAGCCACCGATCCTTCGGGAATGATCACATCGTTGTTGACGCGGAAGCGCACGCGTACGATGCCTTCATCTTGGTGGAGGCGCACCGACTCAACGGTCCCCACATTGACGCCGCTTAGACGCACTGGATTGCCGGACGCCATGCCCCCCACGTTCTCAAAGTCGGCTGTCAGCATATAGCTGCCCTTTAGGATGGGCAGATCTTGAAAGTAGCGCACGCCTACAATTAAAATGAGGGCAGCCAGGATGACTGAAAGGCCTACTTTTACTTCATTGCTGTATTTCATTACGCAGGCATGGAGCGTTAAACAAGAGGGGTTACGAAGTTGAGGATGCGACCGGGCGGCCTACATGATACTCGTTTGCAGTCACGAACCTATCGAGTACGTCATCCTCACGGTCGTGAATGGCGTCTACAGGGCCAACCCAGTGTAGGGTTTTGCCGTACAGCAGGGCTACGCGGTCGGCCACGGCAAACACCGAGTGCATATCGTGGGTCACTACGACGCTGGTAATGTTCATTTCTTCAGCCAGGTGCTCGATCAGTTCGTCGATGGTGTTTGAGGTTTCGGGGTCGAGGCCGCTGGTGGGTTCATCGTACAAGATGTAGCGTGGCTCTAGCGCGATGGCACGGGCTAGGGCCACCCGCTTGCGCATTCCACCGGACAGTTCGGCGGGCTTTTTGGGGCCTACATCGGGCATGCGCACCAACGTAAGGCACTCGTCCACCCGGTCGTGGATGGCTGGTTCGTCCAGACCTGAAAAGAAGCGGAGCGGGAAGGCCACGTTATCGAACGAAGACATTGAGTCGAAGAGCGCTCCGCCCTGAAAGAGCACGCCAAAGCGTTTGCGCACGTCACGCAGCTTTTGGTATGGGACGTTGCAAATATCGATATCGTCGACAAGGACGCGGCCTTTGTCGGGGTCGAGCAACCCTACAATGTGCTTCATGAGCACGCTTTTTCCGGAGCCGGAGTGCCCAATAATTGCCAGCGTTTCGCCGTCTTCGATGTCGAGGGATACGTCTTCGAGCACAGACAGATCGCCGAAGCTCTTGTATAAGTTCTCAATGCGAATCATTCAGATGGTTAGGCCAAGACATACAAACAACGGGTCTGAAACCATGCGCGTTGGTGCTACGCACCGGGGCGTTCTGAAAGCGGCTGTGTTAGAGCAGCAGGATAGCCAGCCCCAAGTCGGCTAGAAGCACAAATACACAGCTTTGTACAGCAGCTTCGGTTGTGCTTTGGCCTACGCCTTCGGCTCCGCCTCCGGTGTAATAGCCTTTGTAGCAGGCGATGGAGGTGATGATAAAGCCAAACGTAACCGACTTAATCAAGCCAAAGTACGGATCAAACGGTTGGTAGAACTGGCGTGCGCCTTCAATAAACTCGGTAGTGCTAAGCAGGCCGCCGGCCTCGGCAATGAGAATGCCGCCGCCAATGCCAATCAGGCATGCGAACACGTACAGCACTGGAAACATGACGATGCCGGCTAGCACGCGGGGTAAGATCAAGAAGCTGATAGAGTTGAGCCCCATCACCTCCAGCGCATCAATTTGTTCAGATACGCGCATGGTGCCTAGTTCAGCCGCGATGCGCGCGCCCACACGCCCTGCCAGAATAAATGCAGTAATGACCGCGGCTAGCTCCAACATCATAGACGGCACCACAATGGAACCGATAATTGTGTTGGGGACAAACGACTCTTGCAGTTGGTAGGCGGTTTGCACGGTGAGCACGGCCCCCGTAAATGCGGCGGCCAACGCCACAATCGGAATCGAATCGACTCCAATACGCACCATTTGCGTGACGAAGTTTTTCCAGTAGGTGCGCACTTCGCCAATCGACGAAAACGCCCGTCCAAGCAAAATAAAGTACTGCCCGAGAGCCTGCAAAGGAGCAAGAAGGCGATCCGTCACGAAGCGAAGAGGGTCGTTACCAAGCAGGATACGAATGGAAGACGCCGCACCATGTATAGCACCACGTATAGCACCAGTCCTACGCAAAACGCACAAAAACCAATGCGGCACAAGTCGTTCCAATAACAGTAGGTGCATGCCATGCACGGCAGAATGGTTCCTATTATTGAGCCACGCGGTGCGCTATTTCGACGGTTGTCACACATTCCTGCACGCATCTGCGTGTTGGATGGCGACCGATCTGTGTTCGGTACACGGCTTCGCGTTACTTCCCAAGTCTCCTTTAATTTGCCATGGGCTCTTCGGCACGTTTCGTTTGTCAAGAATGCGGGCACGCAGCACACAAGTGGATGGGTAAATGCCCAGGCTGTGGCGCGTGGAATACACTGGTTGAGGAGCAGCCAGCGTCTGATGTCAAAGCCCGCGTCCCGAAATCGGCATCGCAAAGTAGCAAGGGCACCTCATCTACAAATCGGCCCGAGCCGATCACCGATGTAAGCCTGGGCCCCGAAACGCGCCTGGAAATCGGTATGGCCGAGTTCGACCGGGTGATGGGCGGAGGGATTATGCAAGGCTCGTTCAGCCTTATTGCGGGGGATCCGGGCATTGGAAAGAGCACGCTCATGACCGAGTTAGCCCGCTTTGTGCCCGACCGCACCATCTTGTACGTAACCGGCGAGGAGTCGAAGCGACAGGTCAAGCTACGGGCGCAACGCCTTGGGGTCGATACCGACAGGCTCTTGTTGCTCTCCGAAACTAACGTCGAAGCTATTGGCCAGGCGGTGCAGTCGTGCGATCCGGATCTACTCATTGTAGACTCCATTCAGACGATCTTTCGCCCCGACCTGTCGAGTGCGCCGGGGTCCGTCAGTCAAGTACGCGAGAGCACGGCATCGCTTCTCAAGATGACGAAGGAAGACGAGTTCTCCACCTTTCTGGTAGGACACGTCACCAAAAAGGGCACCATCGCCGGGCCGCGTGTGCTGGAGCACATGGTGGATACGGTGCTTTACTTTGAGGGCGACCGCCACCATGCCTTTCGGATTCTACGGAGCGTAAAAAACCGCTTTGGCGCGGCGAATGAGATTGGCGTGTTCGAAATGCGAGAAACCGGACTGCACGAAGTGCCCAACCCGAGCGAGATTTTTCTCTCGGAGCGCGGCTATGGGGTGAGCGGGTCGGCGGTGGTGTGCTCGCTGGAGGGCACACGTCCTATTCTTGTGGAGGTACAGGCGCTCGTCTCCCCCAGTTCGTACGGTACCCCGCAGCGGACGGCCACCGGCTTCGAGTACAGCCGGCTTCAAATGCTGCTGGCTGTGCTGGAAAAGCGGGTGGGCCTGGCCTTTTCTGACCACGATGTGTTTATCAACATTGCAGGCGGGGTGAAGCTGAACGAACCGGCTGTAGATCTGGGGATTGCCGTGGCAGCAGTGTCGTCGTTTCGTGATGTGCCGACCGACACCGGGGCGGTGCTGATTGGCGAGGTCGGTCTAGGGGGCGAAATTCGCACCGTGAGCCAGCTCGGACCGCGTCTCAAAGAGGCATCCAAGCTCGGATTCGAGCGCGCTGTGGTACCTGCCAACAATCTGGAGCACACCACGGCCCCCGACGATTTAGATGTGATTGGGGCAACTACACTGCAAGATGTGCTAGATACCGTGCTTTGAGCTGTGGCTTATACACAACAGAACGGGAGGCGAACTCCCGCTTGCGTCCTCGTCGCGATGTACAACCGGCATGATCTTCGGCCCCTCTGCGTCGCGACGGATGAATGGACGGCAGAGTACTCCTCCAACCGTCCATACCTCAACACCTCCAACCCTCAATGACGTATGCGGAGTGGGTATTACTCGTCACGGGTCCAGGTAAAGCG
>CAZZCI010000166.1:0-5845 GCA_964653015.1 uncultured Rhodothermales bacterium | reverse complement strand
GACCATACGTTAATCATCACCCGAAACCAAAAAAGTCAGTGTCCGGATCGATTAGGTGAACACGCTTATGTGTAATGCCCCATCATAGGGCGTTTTGCACCGTTTTGCTCACAGAACAGCCTTACACCCATGCGTCGCAATTTTGCCTCCTCTCTATTTACAATTTTTCTGCTAGCGTTTTTTGTTGCTCTCCCCCTGACCGGGTGCGACAGCGATGACGATGCTGACTTAAGTGGCGATCTGAGTTGGGAGGTCGAAGCCACTGCTGGAACGTCTGTCTTTGTGTTTCCCTCAACCTGGGATGGTAACACCTTTTCGGGAGACGGCAACACACAGTCGATTCCTGAGTCGGGCGAACTCACCGGAAACATTCCCAGTGGTGACTACGAGGGCATTTCCTTGCAGGTCAGCGTCATGGGCGGCAATCCAGAATTTCTTGTAGCCCGCTTGTATAGCGATGGCCAATTGCTCGGTGAGACCGACTCTCCTAATGAAGATGGCGTCTACGTCGTAGAAGTCGGCGACATGCCCGGTGAAGATGACTTCGACTTTCTGCGCGAGGAGATGGAGCGAAATGCAGAGTAACCGTTTTCGATCTCCAGTACATTTTGGGCTCGTCCCTACTTAATCCTCGGCGCTCCTTTCCGTTTTTGACAAGATGCCTCCATACACGCCGTATGGGGGCATTTTGCTATTCTGTCCATCAGCCTGGTTTTATTGAGTGCCGGTCGATCCAAATCCCCTTTCTCCGCGCTTGGTCTCGTCCAACGAGTCCGTCTCCGTCCAGGTCAGGCGCTGATACCGTGCGACCACTAACTGGGCGATGCGCATGCCGTGCTCTACATCCACGGGCTCAGAGCCCAGGTTTACGAGTGCCACCTTCACTTCGCCGCGATAATCCGCATCAATGGTGCCGGGAGCGTTGAGTACTGTTACGCCCGTGCGTACAGCCCATCCGCTACGAGGGCGCACTTGCCCTTCACATCCTGCTGGGAGCGCCAATTGAAGACCGGTGGGAATCAGCTTGCGGGCACCGGGGGCAAGCGTAATCGATTCGTCATCGGGAAGCGCAGCACGCAGGTCGACCCCGGCGCTGTGGAGGGTGGCGTGTTCGGGCAGCGGCAGATCGTTAGCATGCGGCAGTCGCCGGACGGGAATCTCGATTGACATAAGGGAGCTTTATAGATGCAGGTCAACGACTATGTATCAGATGGAACGGTACGGCCTTGGCTTTCTAGTACCACGCCGGCTTCAAGCGGACGAATGTATACGGGGTCGCCAGGTTCAAACGAAAATCGGTTTGAGGTGTGCACTAAATACTCGCTTTCGTCACATTCGACGCGGTATGTGATATCGTGGCCCTTGAAGGCACGCGCCACCACGGTACCCGGCGTGGTGCGCTCGTCGTTCGTCGCGTCTACCTCATCAGGATGCACCAGTGAGAGGTGCTCCGGACGCAGTGATACCAACACGCGGCCGCGCGCCGGACGATTCAGCGGAAGGCGCCCGATGGGGGTGTCCGCTTCAGTGCCCTCGGCGGTAGACATCAGCAGGTTGGTGCGCCCTAAAAACTGCGCAACGAAGAGCGTGCGTGGCTGATAGTACACCTCCTCGGGGGTCCCCATCTGCTCGATACGCCCTTGGCGCATAACAGCCACGCGGTCAGCAAACGAGAGCGCCTCCTCCTGGTCGTGGGTAACGAGCACCGCGCTCATCCCATTGTCTTTCAGAAGCGCCCGCACTTCTTGTCGCGTGCCTTGGCGCAAAAGGGCATCGAGGTTGGAAAACGGCTCATCGAGTAGGATGAGTTCCGGTTTAGGAGCTAGCGTGCGTGCCAGCGCCACCCGCTGCTGTTGCCCCCCCGAAAGCTGGTGGGGGTTGCGGTCGGCGAAGGCTTGCAACCCTACCATTTTGAGCGCTTTACGGGCGCGTCCTTCCTTGTCTTCTAAGTCATGATAGCGGAGCCCAAACATCACGTTTTTGAGCACATTCAGATGTGGAAACAGGGCATAATCTTGAAAGACGAGCCCAATCTCGCGTTGCTCGGCGGGTACGTGGGTGTGGGTATCGGTGAGAACGCGGTCTTTCATCTGAACACGGCCTGCAGAGCAGCGCTCAAAGCCAGCAATGCAGCGGAGCATTGTTGTCTTGCCACATCCGCTCGGCCCCAAAATCGCCACAATCTCGCCTGGGCGAACAGCAAACGACACATCGTTAACGGCAGGAGGGGCCCCTGGATTGTAGTGCTTCGTAAGGCCATTCACCGTAAGGATGGGGGTAGGCATGGCAAGGACGCCAAGGCGCCAACCAATTCAGGAGCATGTAGAAAAATCGCACATGATGTTACGCCATTGACTCGGCATGCGTTTGGTTACGTTTCGATTTTTCGCGAACGAGCAACAATCCAACGAAGGCGCCGGAAAAGATCATGATAGCCAGCGCATAGGGGGCGGCGGTGGCAAGCATGGCTTCGTTGGCATAGCCCCACACCCGTACCGCCAATGTGTTGAATCCCATTGGTGAGATCAAAAACGTAATGGGCAGTTCTTTCATCGCCGAGAGAAAGACAAACGCAATGCTCACCACAATGCCGTTTTTAAGCAGAGGGAGCGTTACACTAACAAATGCCTGCAGCGGGGTGCGCCCCAGCGAGCGAGCGGCCTCTTCGAGGTTTGGAGGGGCCTGATACAACGAGCTCCGAATGGGACCAATAGCCTCGGCCATAAAGTGAAGCGCGTATGCCACAATGAGTAGCCCCAGGGTCTGGTACGCGAACGGCATAATTTGGAGCGAAAACACGATGAGCGCCAGTGCAAAAGCGAGTGGCGGAGTTGCATAGCCCAGGTACGCGATGCGCTCCAGTCCGCTCGTAATGCGTGACGGCAAACGTACGCCCAGATAGGCTACGGGAAGAGCCAACATTGCTGCCAGTACAGCAGCAGGCGCCGAGGCCGACACCGAGTCCCACAACGCCGATCCGAGCCCGCTCCAGGGCACCCCTACCTGTGTGGCCGTGCCCATCCAGTACGCAATGGTGGCTACCGGCAGCACGACCGAGGCCAGCCCTACGCTTCCCACAAACAAATACGAAGGGAGCCGCCACGGACCAAGCCGTACCGCAGCGGCCTGCCTGCGTGCCCCGGTACCGGTGCGGTGATACAGCAAGCCTTTTAGCAGCCGTGCCTCTAGAAACAAGATCGCAATGGTAAGAATCAGTAGCATGATGGCGAGCCATGCGGCGTAGATGCGATCATACGAGGCCGTATATTGCAAATATAGCGCATAGCTGAACGTCTCGAAACGCATCAGCGAGACAACCCCAAAGTCGCCGATGACATGCAAGCCCACCAGCAGCCCACCTGCTAAGAAAGCGGGCCGTAGTTGAGGCAGCACCACCTCCCAGAAGATGCGCCAGCGCGGATAGCCCAACGCCTGGGCCGACTCTTCGAGCGCAGGATCTAGATCCAGGAGGGTGGTACGCAGGTTCAAGAACAGATATGGAAAGGTCCCCAGGCTAAGGGCAACCCAGGCCCCGGTATAGCCACTCAACCGATCCGGCGCAACGCCGATGATTTCGGACAGTACTCCCTGACTTCCCGTGGCCCCGAGGAGAGCATAGGCCATCACGTACCCAGGAATAGCTAGCGGAAGTACGCCAAGCCATGTCAGCCAGCGTCGTCCGGGCAGATCGGTACGGGTTGTTAGCCAGGCAAGCGGAAACGCCAACATTGCAGTGCCACCGAGCACACCCACGGTAAGCGTAAGCGTGTTCCAGAGCAACTCCAGGTTACGCATCCGCAAGACCAGGCGCGCAAGCTCATCGGGGTCGGCCTGAAAGGCACGAATGAGCAGATAGACGAGTGGAATAACCACACCTATAACAACCAGCGCGACCGGTAGCAGCAAGTACCACCGGTCGCGCAGTTGGTCGCGCCAAACCGTAAGCCAGCGGGGTGTGTTCACAAATATCTAAGGATGCATACACAAGAGACGGCTGTTACAGCAATCCCTGATCGCGGAGCAGGTCGAGGCTAGCATCGATGTCATGCAACCGCTCCATATCGAAGTCGGGACTGTTGCGCAATGCTTCGCTTACGGGAAGCATATAGTCAGGCACCTCAATGCCTTCAATGACGGGGTATTCGTTCAGCGTTTCAGCAGCGAAGGACTGTGCTTCTTCATTGAGCAGAAGACGAAGGAAGTCCTCTGCTGCCTCGGGCTGCGTTCCGGTATTCAAGAGGCCCGCTCCGGTAACGAGGGCAAGGTTTCCAACATCCCCTTCCTCAAACTGATAGATATCGACGGGAGCGTCGGGCTCGACTTCGTCATCATCTACACGATGGTCGCCATAACGCAACCGCAATACGTAATAATGGTTGGTGAGGCCCACATCAATTTCTTCGGCATCGAGCGCCTGAATGATAGGCGTGTTGGAGCTGTAGTTGTTGGGCGACAAGTTGGCTCGCATGTCGCGAATCCAGTCGGCGGCGGTGTCATCGCTTTGCGTATGACGCAACGCGGTAATGAAGTCCTGAAAGCTGGAATACGTGGGCGTCCACCCGATACGGCTCTCTAGTTCGGTGTGCTCGGGCAGATCCAGAATAGAATCTGGAAGGTCATCGGGGTCAACCTGGTCGGTGTTGTATGCGAGCACGCGGAAACGAGCGGTGAGCGGCACCCATTGGGCGCTGCTGGGCACAAAGAAGTCGGGCCGGTCGAGGATATCATCAGGAAGCGTGCGCAGTCGGTTGTCTTGCGCAGCATTGCCGAGCGCGCCGGTCGTGTTGGCCCAGAACACATCAGCAGGGCTGCGATCGCCCTCTTCAGCCAATGCTGCAAGCATTTGCGCATCCGATCCGTAACGCACCTCAATGGGTACGTCGTGCTCGGCACGGAACTGCTCAACGAGCGGTTCAACCAGCGCTTGGCTGCGTCCGGTATAGATAACAAGTTCTTCGTCGGTATCGCTGCTGCAGCCGGTTAGAGCAAGCAGGCCCATGAGGCCCACTGTTAATACCAGGAGCGGAGTAAGGCGTGCACGCATAAGTAACAGGTATTCTGGGAATATGCCTTAGTTTAGACTCATTCTAAAGAGTGAGGTGCCAGAATACCAGTTTGATCGATGCTGAGGGGGCAATTTGGAGGAATTTCCATACGCCAACGTTAAGCGGCGTCGTTTGGATCGACAAAGCCAACGGCGAAGAAGGCACTTACTGCTGCCAGCGCGGCCCCTCCAAACACGTCAAACAGGATATTGAAAGTATAGTAGTTGTATCCCCACTCCTGTTCGAAAGCGTACAACTCTTCGTGCGAGGTGGGCTCCATAGCGCCCACGATAATCAGTACAAGAAGCAAAAATTGTCGCGCTACGCCAAAGACAAGCCCGGCAATGATGCCCAGCCGGGCCACATTTTCGCCTCGGCGTTCTTTTTCTGTGCTTGGTTGCCAGAGCCACACAAAAAACGCTCCTACAAGCAGGGCGCCAAGAACGCGTGTGGAGAGAGGCTCAACAAAGACAAGAAGGGCTCCAATGCTGACTCCAGATACGAAAGCGGCTTTGCGTGCGCTGACCATGATCGGTAAGGTTCGTGAGGGATATACACACCCATAACAACGCAAGGATTGGCTCCAATTGCGAATGGATATGCAGGCGCTAACGTAACCGATCCGCGATTCTTGACCCGTTCGCTCCCGTTCGAAGATGGCTGGACAGATTGGACCTGACAGGTTTCAAAAGACCTGCCAGGTCGTCTGCCATTAGATCTTGGCTACTACTGTGCCACACCTGATTGTTAGGGTACGGAGACCGTCCGAAACTCTGTATCCCAGCCCCCTCCCAAAAAAC
>CAZZCI010000165.1:0-5861 GCA_964653015.1 uncultured Rhodothermales bacterium | reverse complement strand
ACAGTGAGGCGTCGTGACGGTAGTGGATAACGCCTTAACCGACAGCTCTCCTGATAAAGATTCTCACTGAGGCGAGCGGTCCCCGTTCACCCTCCCCGGTCTCGCCTGGAGATGTCCGCGCCGGGTAGCACTCTTAGCTCCGAACAGAGCCATACGCGTGGTGATGACCACTACACAAACAGTGCAATCGCAATGTTGAAGAGCACAAGACCGCCGACGATCAGCAGCAGAAGCCGCAGGTGCTGTTTGGTGTCGCTAAGGGCCTGCTCTTGCTGCTGAAGGGCCTCTCGGTTGGAGCGTACCGCCGACTCCAAGGCATTTTGGTTGCTGCTTACTTGGCTCAGACGGTCTTTGACGTTCCCCACCTGGTTGCTGGCCTGGATAATACGGTCGCCGTTGGACTGAATCCGGTCAATGATGGCCCGCTGCTGCTCGCTGTGGCGATCAATGGTCTCTTTGAGCTCGTCCTGCGAGGCGTCGAGGGTCGCCGTGGACTCCTGGATGCGGGCTTCCATTGATTCGAACCGAGCAGGGAAGTCTACGTCGTCAACCTGTTCGATAAGAGCAGCCGTGGCATCGGCCAAGTCTTGTGTGGCCGCCTGCACATCGTGGGCGGCTTGCGCGGCCTCCTGCGCGGCTTCTTTGCTCGATTCGATATGCTGAATCGCCGTATCCAGCTGCTTCAGCTCGCGCTGCAGCGTCTGGAGCGACTGGCTTACGTCGGGCACACTGGCGAAAGACGTCGATGCGGTGTCGTTTGAGGTTGGCATAGAAGAAGTATGTGTTCGAATCAACAAGAGTGAAAGAAGAGGCTAACATTCCGCTACACAGCTACCGGCTCGTGCTGGGCGTCCCCCAGAAAGTCCGTGTTGAACTGCTCAAGCCAGTCGGCATGCACGCGGGCAATCTCCTCAGATACAAGCCCTTCGAGCTCGCGGTCGTAGCGTAGCAGCCAGTCGCTGTAGGTATCCAGCGCTGAGAGGATGTCATCGTGCGAAAAGCCCTTGACCTCGCGGAAGCAGCGCCACCCTTCCTCCATGTCGCGGCGGAAGGCGTCGTAGGTACCTCCATCGGTCAGGCAACGCGTAAAAGCGCGCAGCAGGTAGAGCGCGCCGTTGTCCGTGTACTCGGTGAGCAGGCGGTCGCACGCTCCGCGGAGATGGTTAATCTTGTCGTCTACGCCTTCAGTGTCTTCGATGTAGTGCCACACCAGGTCCAGGGAGAACGTCCGGTCGCCGATAGCACGCTGCAGTTCGGGCAGGTAGCGCGAATTGAAATAGGTATTGACGCGCGTTCTGAAGGCGCCTCGGTCGTCCAGCCCGGCTTGTACGGCCTCTTCCATCGTGCGCATGGCGGCTTGCCGCTGCGACGCGATTTGATCGTAGACAAAGTCGATCACGTAACTAATGCACTGGTGCAGCGCGGTTTTTCCTTCGGTTTCGCGGACCTCTTGGGGAATGCGGCGCGCTTTTTCTGGGGATACATACCGCCCGATGTAGGTCTGCACCGCATCGATAAAGCCCTCGGCCCCGACGTTCTGGATCGTGGCCTCGATGATTCCGCGGCGGTAGTCAACGGTATAGTCTTGAATCAGCCCGACGGTGGAAAGGCGATAGACGGCCCGAAACGTGTCGTCCTGGTTGCGCCGCCGCCGATACTGGCGCTGCAAGAAGTCGTCGTGCTCCTCGACCGACTCGTAGGGAGGCCAGTCGTTGCGCTTTTTGTGGTAGGCCCACTTGAGCTTCTTGACGATGTCTTTTGCCTTACGCGCCTTCCGGCATGCGAGCCGGACGATGGATTTATTGAACCCGCGGTCGACCTGGGTTTTGAGGTGGCGCACGATCTCTTCGGTTGGGCCCTGGCCTTCAAAGTCGATCTCCACGGGGCGTGTCTCGCCTTCTTCCATCTGCTGAAGCAGGGCCAGAAGGTCGGTATCGTTCTCGCCTACCGCGCCGGTGAGCACGTCCACAACGATCTGCTTTTCCTTCTCGGGCCCTTTGAACGAGCCGTTGTGGAAGAAGTGGAGCAGCTCCAGGTCGGTACTCACCGGAGGCTTATCCTCGGGTTGCTCGACCTCTAACCCTGAATACAAGATCACGCAGCGCGATGCAGCGCCGTCACGGCCCGCGCGTCCGGCTTGCTGGTAGTACGATTCGATGGACTGCGGGATGTTCATGTGCACCGTGTACCGGATGTTGGGCTTGTTGATACCCATCCCAAATGCCTTGGTGGCGACCAGCGTGTGGACCTCGTTGTTGGTAAACCGCTGCTGCGCACGGGTGAGGTCTTCGTCGCTTTGGCTTTGATTTGAGCTGGCAAACGTCCCGACCTTGTCTCGTAGCGGCTGAACGCTCCTCACGGCGCTTGCGACTTGATCCACGCCGAATTTACCATTGGCATGTGGAGTGAATACCAGTCCGGCCTGGGTTGTGTCATCGCGCAGGCGGAAGAAATCGCGGGGGGCTGTATCTCCTTCGGATGAGAAGAGACCGTGGTCGGGCATGTTTTCGATCAGATCCTTCAGTGCCTCTTTCTTGGCACTATAAGTCGCTTTCTTCTTATCCCACGCACTGGCGTGTTCGTCGATATCCTCGACGGGGACGTTGACCACGTCGAAGTGGAGCTCCTTGCGTTCCATAGAGGCCGGCGTAATTGTCTTCGTTTCCTCGCCGAACTCCAGCTCGCGCCGTACATCAGCCAGGACGTCGAAGGAAGCGGTCCCTGTGAGCGCAACGATCGGAAGCTGGCCGTCCCACGCATGATCGCAGTGGGCCCGGACGTTGGGCCCGAGGCGTAGATAAGCGGGGCGGAAGTCATGGCCCCACTCGGATACGCAGTGAGCCTCGTCGACCACGCAGTACGCAATCGGGCGGTCCAGCGTGCCGAGGTAGTCCCGAAACTCCTGAATCTGCAGGCGCTCCGGCGCAACAAACGCAAACTGGCAGCGCCCCGCCTTCATGTCCGCCTGGGCCCGCTTGCGTTCTTTCGCGTTCAGCGAGGAGTTGATAAACGTGACGTTGCCAATCCCCGCCTCTTCGAGGTTGGCCTTCTGGTCCTGCATGAGCGACTTCAGCGGCGACACGATCAGCGTAAGGCCCGGCTGCAGTAAGGCCGAAAGCTGATACGTGAGCGATTTGCCCGCGCCGGTAGGGAGCAGGCCGATCACATCGCGCCCCGGAAGGGTTTCGCAGAGGATATCGACCTGTTTGGGGCGGTAGGCCTGCTTCCGGAAAAGATTACGGAGCAGGTAGAGCAGCGCTTGAAATGCAGGCTTCCCTTCGGCCCGCGTGTCATCCAGCGGTGGGTCGACGGAGACCGTCTTTTCCTCGGGGGCGCCGTGGGCATCGCTTTCCACCAGCCGTTTCTCTTTCTCAGGCGGTGGCGGATCGGGGAGCGTATAGGAAATAGGCGCTCCTCCAGCAATGTGGTGAGCTTCCGTGGGCGCATAAGCCGATCGCAGGGTTGCCACAGGCGCATCGATGCGGGATGGATCCAGCGTATTCAGGCGGGGGTGTAGGAGCATCGAGGTGTCGAGCACCAGATCCGCACCGGCAAACAGGTGTTGGGTCTCGTCATCATCTAACGGATCGCCGTCAAACGCGGTATCCGCGGGCGCAGCCTCTCGCGTGAGCGCTCCGCACGTGCGGTTGCGTGCCACCTGCAGGTCAATGTCCGGGACTGTGCGATCTTCGCCTTCCAGGTCGAGTAGAGCGCTCAACAGCCTCTTGAGGTCATCGACGGCCAAACGAGCACCCGGGAGGTCGCGCTCTACGACGACAATGTGCCAGGTGTCCTGGTCAAGGCTTAGGAGCGATGTGCGAGTAAGACGAATGAGAGCCTTCTGGATGCGAGCGACATGGATGGGAAGAAGCGCCAAGAGCATCCAGTTGCGCCCGGCTTCCGTGTTGAAGAGCGGGGTCTTGTAGTTCGTTGCCAGTAGCTTGGCATATGGATGGTCCTCCAAAGCCTCTTGAATAGGCGCTGCAGCCTCATCGGAGAGAGAAGATGTGTCTTCTGCTTGGATACGACCTGTTGCCCACCCCGCCTGCCGACAGGCTCGGTCACGCTTGGCGTCAAGCGTCTGTTGGGTTTTTCCATGGTAGGCCTCGCCATCTACCTCCAGAATAAGGCCCTGGGTTGTACGAGGCAGGTCGGGCAGGTCAAGAGCAAAATCGACCCGCTGATTGGTAAAGGGGTGCTGCCTGCGCTCTGAAACGATCGTATCCATCGCGCGCTGCGGCTGCGTAGCCTGGGGCGCCCATGCACCAGCCGCCGATGGGAGTCCGTTGCGCAGAAATGCCCCCTCGGCATCGCTATCAAGCTGATCGGCACGGTCGCCTGCAACCTGCGCAGGCGTGACGCCCGGCATGATCGGTGCCAGTGCCAAGCGTAGGCGCTCGTGGTCGGCCTCTGTGACCGCCCGCGTGAAGGGAAACGAGATCGAACTGTTCGAGGGGGCTTCCTCCGTCCATCCTATTTCGGAGGCAAGGGCCCGCTCGACGTTGACCGGAGCCAGTGTGGGGAGCCCGCGCGACACGATGTTGCTCGCGACGGCAAGAATAGATGCTGTGAGGCCGCTGTCATCATCCGTGGGATCCTCTTCATATCTCTCCTTGGCATATCCCTCATCAGTGCGAACTGAAAGATTGAAGGCAGTCAGCCGATCGAGGAGTATATCGGCTAAGGGATCGTCTTGCGGGCTTAGGTGCTTTCGAATAGCGGAGAGGCAATACCCAGCGCGTATGAGCGACATAGAAGTGGGTTAAAGGACGAAAAGCATGATGCTTGGTTGGCGGACATTACAACATGCTGGGACACAACATGTTGTAAAAACGCAATATGGGAGAGCGAAGTAGAGGTTCAAATTGTAACGGCCCCTCTACTCAAGGCAACTTGTCCTGAATGAAAATAGTACGTCGCCTTCCAGAGCAGAACGGAAATAAAAAGTGGCTACCCAACGTCACCGATCGGAAGATAAGATGCTGCCGGTGACCTTTGCGTAGACTTTTACGTAGCGAATTCCTCTGCGCCCTGCTCTTAACCGAGAAACCAGTTTTCGATGTGTACATCTTTTGTGAGGACCTAATACGCTTTCAAAATCGGAGGTACTACGGGTCACGGGATAAGAGATCGCTTGGCGACGATCGCGGTGATCTGGCCGTCTACGAACGACTGGCGATGCCTTGGATGGACCAAGAAGGAGTTGAGAGCCTGCATGGCTGATCCCAGGGCAATCGCATGCTAAGCAAATCATGATGGAGGAATCGGATGGCCGTCTTGCCGAACCGGATCTGGGGCGCTGGAAGGTGAGTGCCTCACCCCGGTTCGGACCGAAGAACTTTAAGATGCAATCGCCCTGTGGCTGATCCAAGCGTCTTGACGACGGGTGCGTTGCTCCGTATACTCCACAATTGTGATACACCCCGTCATAGTGACGCCGGTTATTCCAGTCATGTGGCGGTAGCCTGCAAACAACCCATTCAAGATCAAAAATAAGCGAGAATATGATATTGCGTTTTTTAAACTTCGTATCTGATACTGCTGATAAACTCGCTGTGCGTTTTGGTCAGGAGCCTGAACAAAGTGAACATATCAAAAAAGATGACCCCCATTCTGAAAAATTGAAAGATGGAAAGGAGCAAAAGAAAAACTCGGGAGATCAAGAGGTCAAATCTGAAAAGAGCATTGAAGAACTTATTAAGGAAGCTCAAAGTGTGACATATGTGGACAAGTAGCACGAAAAAACACTAATCGTTATAATTTGTATGAAGTGGTAATAATGTACCAGTGACTCCGCACACGCGGAACGCATATTTCAGGACGTAGCCGACCGCTCCTGCGATACCTCCGCTCACGCGGAG
>CAZZCI010000164.1:1451-5885 GCA_964653015.1 uncultured Rhodothermales bacterium | reverse complement strand
CACGCAACCACAGATCTTCGCAGCCCATGTCAAAATTTTGGAGCGCGCTTGTTTTACGGAGCGCGCATCCGTTTCTTATGCGGATGTGAATGCTTCGCTAGTCGTTCCCAACCCCTGCACCTTGCATGCCCTGGTATAAAAAGCTGCACTGGCAAATCCTCATCGGCCTCGTTCTGGGTTTGATCTATGGCGTCATCGGCGCCGCTCTGGGATGGGAGCAGTTCACCAATCACTGGGTGGCCCCCTTTGGCACCATCTTTCTAAATGCGCTGCAACTCATTGCCATGCCGCTCATCCTGGCCTCGCTCGTGGTGGGTGTGGCGTCGCTGGCGGATCTGAACAAGCTTTCGCGCATCGGCGGAAAGACGCTGGGGTTATACATTCTGACGACCACCATTGCTCTGATTGTGGGCCTGGCGCTTGTCAATACGCTACAGCCCGGCAGCGCAGTCCCCGAGGAGATGCAGGTGCAGCTCGAAGAAACCTACAGCGCCGATGTGGATGAGCGTGAAGCCTTTGCCGAAGAGGCGGCTGATCGCGGTCCCCTGCAGCCACTCGTAGATATGGTGCCGTCGAACTTCTTCGAGTCGGCCTCCGACAACAGCAACATGCTGCAGATCGTGTTTGTGGCCTTCTTTATCGGACTCGGCCTGCTGCTCATCCCCGGCGAGCAATCGAGGGCGCTACTGGACTTCTTCGAGAGCCTGAACGCGCTTATCATCAAGCTGGTCGAGATCATCATGCTCACCGCGCCCATCGGCGTGTTCGGACTTCTGGCCGACGCCATCGTGTCGATTGCGGCGGATAGTCCCACGCAGCTCGCTCCGCTCCTGGGAGCGCTGGGCTACTACACGCTTGTGGTGGCTATTGGCCTGCTCATCATGATGCTCGTGGTGTATCCGCTGTTCATGAAGTTGTTTACCCCCAAACCCATCACCTCGTACTTCAAGGCCATCTTTCCAGCCCAGTTGGTGGCTTTCTCGACCTCGTCGAGCGGCGCCACCCTGCCAGTTACCATGGAGGTCAGCGAAAAGAATCTGGGCGTGTCAAAAGAGATCTCCTCCTTTGTGCTTCCGCTGGGGGCCACCATCAACATGGACGGCACGGCGCTCTATCAGGCGGTGGCTGCCGTCTTTATCGCGCAGGTGATCGGGCTCGATCTAACCATGGCGCAGCAACTCAACATTGTGCTGATTGCGGTGCTGGCATCCATTGGCACCGCTGGCGTGCCCGGCGCGGGGATTATCATGCTGGTCGTGATTCTCGAATCGGTGGGCGTACCCAGCGCAGGCATTGCGCTCATCCTCGGCGTTGATCGTCCGCTCGACATGCTGCGCACCGTGAACAACATCACAGGCGACACCATGGTAGCCTCCGTTGTGGCCGAAAGCGAGGGCGACCTTCGCGATGTGGACGAAGGCATGTACGTGGGGCTAGGCGATGACGGGACACTCGTGTCGCCGTCGGCTGAGGCGCCTGCTTCTGAAACAGCGTAACGCGTCATGATCCGCTCTATTGTTTGGATGGCCATCGGGCTGTTGGTATGGGGAGACGCAGCGTGGGCGCAGGATCGCACGGCGCCTCCCCCTACCGAAATGGTGCTACTGGCTCATAGCGATCCGGCGCTGCACCACATCGAGGCGACGCACACCGCGCTGCACCGCTATCGCCTGGAGGTGGCCGAGGCGCATCTCGATACGCTGGCCGCGCAAGCCGATGGCTATTGGGCGGCCCCGCACGGACGGGCGTTGGTGGCGCTCTTTCAGGCATTTATGACTGAGGAAGAGACCTATTTCGAACAGGTAGAAGCCCACGCCGATGCGCTGCTCGACGCCCTCGACCGCGCCCCCGATTCAAGCAATCCGTGGGTGGCGCACATGGAGGGCGAGGCTGAGCTGATGCGCGCCCTTGTGGCCGGGCGAGAAGGGCGCAACATCCGGGCAGCATGGCGCGCCCGCTCGGCGTTTCGCACGCTACGCCGCAATGCCGAACGCCACCCCGACTTTGCCGAAAGCCGTCTGGGCGTCGGACTCGTGCGCTATGTGATTGGCGTGCTTCCGGGTCGTTACCAGCGGGTGCTGCGTATTGTCGGGTTTCAGGGGGATGCAGAACAGGGGCTGGCCGATCTGCAGCAGGCGGCCACCGAAAGCACAGTCAACGCCCCCTTTGCCGAGGCTGCTCTTGGGATTGTGCGCAACGCTGTAGAGCGCGACACCGAGGCAGCCGTTCCGCACATCGCCTCCGTCTACGAGCAGTACCCCGACAGTCCGCTCTGGGCCTACGTGTATGGCTTTGTGCTGCTGGAAAACCGGGAGGTGGACACTGCGGAAACGGTCCTCGATGAGGGGCTTCGCCAGGTTGAGGCCGGGGCCACGCCCGTGTCCTTTCTGCACTTCTTTCAGGGGCGGTTGCAGTTTGCTCTGGAGAATCACGCAGCTGCCCAGGAGGCGCTACGCACCTACATTAGTACACACAAAGGCGACGCGCTGATGCCGCCCGCACATCTCTATCTGGGGCTGGCTACCGAATGGGAAGACGGCTGGGAGGCGGCCACATCGTATTACCAGCAGGTGGCCGATGAGCGGGAGTTCGACGAAGACGCGGCACTGGAACGCTGGGCTCAGCGGCGCCTGCAAGGGCCCATGTCCGACACCGAGCGCGCCCTGCTTGCAGCCCGCAACGCGTTCGACTCTGCCCGATACGACACCGCCATCGAACGCCTTGAAGCCCTCCTCGATGCCAACGACTTGTCGCGCGACCAGCGCGCCGAGGCGCACTACCGGATGGGTCGCGTGCATCAGGCGCAAGCCGAGTACGAGGCGGCTCGCTCGCATTACACCGCTGCCTACAACACTGCCGACCCCGATGCCGACACGCAGTGGGGCGCCTGGTCGTGGTATTACCTCGGCACGGTGTATCGGGTGCAGGGGCAGACGGAGGAGGCCATCGACGCGTTTAACAAAGCGCTGGATTGGCCCACGCCCTACGATTATCACGAAGGTCTGCATCAAGCCGCCCGCGTTGCCCTCTCTCGCCTCAACCCCTAGCGCACATGCATTGGATTGACGGGCTTATCATTGTCGCCTACTTGGTTGGCGCGCTGGCGCTGGGCGCATACCTCTCGCGGCGAGCCTCGCAGTCGGTCGAGGACTTCTTCATCTCGGGACGGTCCCTGCCGTGGTGGCTGGCCGGCACGTCAATGGCGGCCACCACCTTTTCGATTGATACGCCGCTCTACGTAGCCGGAGTCGTGGGTGAGCGGGGCATTGCAGGCAACTGGGAATGGTGGGCGTTTGGCGTTGGACACGTAGCGCTGATTTACATTTTTGCACGCCTCTGGCGCCGCAGCGAGGTCGTAACCGATGCCGAACTCAT
This sequence comes from uncultured Rhodothermales bacterium, assembly GCA_964653015.1. Lineage (GTDB taxonomy): Bacteria > Bacteroidota > Rhodothermia > Rhodothermales > Salinibacteraceae > Longimonas. Next base: position 2,510 of record CAZZCI010000164.1, on the reverse strand, counting down.
CGAGATGCGATACGGCGGGCGTCCGGCAGCTATTCTGCGCGTGGTAAAAGCGTTTCTTTTCGCGGTGCCTATCAACTGCATCGGCATTGGGTACATCATGCTTGCCGCCCTGAAGGTGATGGAGGCGCTTTCGTTCTGGGAGCTGATGGGCATTCCCACCGATGTGCCCGTGCTGGGCATGGATCCGAAGATGTTCTCGGTGCTGGTGTTGCTGGTGTTTGTGCTGCTGTACGCGGGGCTCTCGGGACTGTGGGGCGTGGTAGCTACCGATTTTGTGCAGTTCGTGCTGGCACTGGCAGGCGCTATTTTGGTCGCCTGGTTTGCCATTCGAAGTCCAGAAGTCGGTGGCCTGCAGGGACTCGTCACACAGGCGCAGGACGTCACCGATTTCGATGTGCTGGCTTTCGTTCCGTTTGAAATCGGATGGAGCGATGGGTTGCGCGTGGGGTGGAGTGCCTTTGCTGGGATCTCCGCATCCACGTTTTTTGCGTACGTGTTCGTGCAGTGGTGGACGTTCCGACGTTCCGATGGCGGCGGTGAGTTCATTCAGCGTCTGGCGGCCTCGCGCGATGAACAGAACGCCGAGTGGGCCGCCTGGCTCTTCAACATCATGCACTACGTCATTCGCACCTGGCCGTGGGTGCTCGTGGCGCTGGCCGCGTTGGTCATCTACCCCGACCTCGACGATCCCGAGATGGGGTACCCCAAGCTCATGCTCGACTACCTGCCCGTGGGGGTGCTGGGGCTGGCTGTGGCCTCGCTGCTGGCCGCGTTCATGAGCACCGTCTCTACCCAGATTAACTGGGGCGCCTCCTACCTGACGCACGACGTGTACGCCCGCTTCATGCGGCCCGAAGCCAGTCAGAGCGAGTTGGTGCTGGCCGGACGCATAGCATCGGTGCTGATTGCGACGCTGGGCGGCGTGGCGGCCTTTTATGCAGAAAGTGTCGCGGCGGTCTTTCAGCTCGTTATTGCTATTGGCACGGGCCCGGGCGTGGTGCTCATTCTGCGCTGGTTCTGGTGGCGCATCAACGCGTGGGCCGAGCTTTCAGCGATGTG
>CAZZCI010000164.1:0-1351 GCA_964653015.1 uncultured Rhodothermales bacterium | reverse complement strand
TTCTGCGCTGGTTCTGGTGGCGCATCAACGCGTGGGCCGAGCTTTCAGCGATGTGTGCCGGCTTCTTGATTGGCCTGACTACGACTCTGTATCCCGGACTGATGATCGACGACTTTGGGCTGCGGCTGGGTGCCATCACGCTGATTACCGGCGCCATCTGGATCACAGTGATGTACGCCACCGCTCCCGAATCGCCCGAGACGCTGCGCCGCTTCTACCGGATGGCGCGTCCCGGTGGGCCCGGCTGGATCCGGCAGCGCGAAGAAACCGGCGTGATGCCCTCAGCCTCGTTGCGCCGGAGTGTGCTGAGTACGGTGGCGGCGGTGGGACTGCTCTTCGGAATCATGTTTGCTGTTGGAGGCGCGTTGCTGCTGCGTCCGGGCGTGGCCCTTGGGTGCTCCGTTGTGGCGCTTGCTTCGGGCTACATGCTCTACCGGCAACGCCAGGCCGCCCCGCCCCCCGTGCCGGTATCCGATGCCGCCAACGACAAGTCGCCCCCCGACTGATTCGATGCGCCGAGAGCGCAGAAAAGAACAGGCTTTGCACACTCCAGACAAGCAGCACGGAAACACCCATTTTAGGCTATAGGTTCACGACACGCTACCTTTTTTCAAGCCAATCCGTGCCATGGCATCCACGATCGATGACTTACCGCTTTTTCCGCTAGGGCTGGTGCTCTACCCAAACGAGACGGTTCCGCTTCACATCTTTGAAGAGCGCTACAAAGACCTGATGGCGTTTTGCACCACCCACGAGGTGCCCTTCGGCATCGTCCTGTCCGAGGACGACCGCATTGCTTCGGTAGGATGCACAGCCCACATCCAGCGCATCCTGAAACGGTATGAGAACGGGAGCGCCGATCTAATCGCTGAGGGCGACGAACGCTTTCAAATCAACGAGGTGTTCGACGATCGCGCCTCCTACTACACAGCAGACGTAACCCTCCTCAGCGAGACCCCTGATCCTGCAGATGAGTCGCTGCGCGAGCGGATGATTACCCAGCACATGAAACTCTTGGAGCTTGCCGGACGCACCGTGCGTCCCGGCCTGTACCAGACCAACGACCGTCTCTCGTTCGTGCTGGCCCAAAACGCAGGGCTATCGCTGGAGCAAAAACAGGAGGTGCTTCAATTGCACAGCGAAGCCGAGCGGGTGCGCTACCTCGTCAATCACTTTGAACGGCTCATTCCTGAGATTGAAGAGCAAGAGGATGTGCAGCGGCGCGTAAAGTCGAACGGACACTTCAAAGATTTTCCGCCTGAGGATGTGTAGGTTGTGGCATCAGGTGAACCTCAGTGGCCGCCCGGGATATCCGCTTCGCTCCTGATCCCGGGCTACGGAACGGCGGCGC
>CAZZCI010000163.1:4056-5939 GCA_964653015.1 uncultured Rhodothermales bacterium | reverse complement strand
AGCCGGGAAATCGCCAACCGGAAATCAGCGGTACAGCGGTCGCTGCAACAGGCCGTCGATCAGCGCGCCGATCACCTGGCGAACACGCTTGCGCCGACGCTCGCCAGCGAAGTGGACACCTCGGTGCTGCGCGAACAGGCCCTGCGGTTTCAGCGCGACAGCGTCTCGGCGTTCCGCAATGCGATCGACGATACGTTGGACGATCTCATCGACGAATACGACGCCGCGTCTGCCCAACTGTCGGATCAGGTGCACGACGTTCTGAGCAACCTCAATCGCGATGCCTCCAACCGGGCGCAGTCCATGCAGGTCGAGCGCCGTCGGCGCGACCGGAGCAGCGAGCATGAGCGCCGGAAAGCCGGTGCTGCTATTGGAGCAGGTGTCGGTGCCGCCGCAGGAGCCGCTACGGCCGCAAGTGCAACAACCACGGCCGTTACCGCCACGGGCATCGCCACCACGAGCGCATTTGGCACCGCAGGAGTAATTGGGATTGGGGCCTTGACTGGAGGACTCGGCTTGCTTATCGGGCTTGGGGCCGCGGCCCTCTTGGGCGGAAGCGGGGATTCCGAGCCTGAAAACCGCTACGTACAGGGCAACGAGATTGTGGACAACCAGGGCGCGCTGCAAGCTCTTCAAGGCTTCGTAGAGCGGCTCCGTTCATCCATTGAACCGGTGAGTAGAGGCATTGTCAACTCAGCACAGGTCGCCACCATCACCCCAATCGAAGACGCCATGCAGAGCCAGCGGCGGCTCATCAAGCAGATTGAGGAGGATCTGAAGGAAACCGCAGAAGGGCAAGAAGACCTGCGCGAGACACTCGCCGGTCGAAAAGCGAAGATCCACGCGCTCCGCGAACGCTACACGGCGTTGTCCAGCGATCTGGAGGCGATTACAGGAACAGCCTCGAAGTAAGCAGCCGAGCCAGCCAGTGGTAGCACATGCGTCGGTTGCCTGTCGGGCGGGAATGAAGCGTCGTGAGGGAGCAGCGGCTTTTGTACCATACCGAATACGTCCGCTTATCTCATACCACTTCATGAATGAGCTTCACAAATGAGGGTGTGGGCAATGGATACAGAGATGGACACACAGCAGTACGAGGAGGCGATTAAGTCCCTAAAAGAAGTACGTGTGGCCGACGGCGTTGAGCCAGTCGACGAGGATGCGCGCCTGCGACGCGCCAACTGGGGAGGTCTGGTGAAAGTGAAGCGCCGTGCAGAGGCTGGCGGGGAAGCGATTGAAGAGCAGGTGCTCCCCTACCAGGTGCCGCCTGTTCTGGAGGTAAGAAGCTACGTGCCTGGCGCACAAAGCACTACATTTTCGCCGCTGGAGATTCCTCTCAACGAGCGATATGAAGCCGCATACGAGATGTTAAAGCAGCGCGGGCAAGGAGCAGGCGGATTCAATCCCGACGAGCCCGTGCCGTCGTTGTGGTATGCCGACATCAGGGCGTTGCGAGAGGGGATGTATGAGCGGATTGAGGAGTATGCAGATCACTACGAAAGGTGGGTGCTGAAGGGCGTTCGGGCCGTCATTGACCGGTATCGACAGGTGTACAGCCGCAAGCATGGCCGTATGCCACCGTTTGAGCAGCAGGCGCGCGTGAACAAGGTGTACCGCATGGTATTCGAGGGCAAGCCGTGGGATGAAGTCAAAAAGTATGCTACCTACCTGCTTCCCCAAAAGCGTATTGAGCGCATCCGAAAGCGCGTACGCCCCGATCACTTCGACGAGGAAAAGCGCAGCATGATGGATTATCAGTGCCGGGATGGATTGCTTCGTGAAGTGCACCCCGCACTTCTACAACTGAAGGCAGCAGAACTGGCCCTTAGCTCCATCGCAACCCAACGCCCAATCCGTGATCTTCCGAATCACGACGAGAGCCC
>CAZZCI010000163.1:2298-3956 GCA_964653015.1 uncultured Rhodothermales bacterium | reverse complement strand
CGTGTATGCGGCTGTGAATTGACCTAACAATAGGCAGATACACAGACCCATGCCGAATACGACTGTCACCGACACCTTACACGAGATCCTTGAGGACGCCGTTGAGGGTATGCTCACACGCCTGGGTGAAGCCCAAACGCCCGTCTGGATGCGCCCGGAGCAAGTGGAACAGCGCTTTGTACTAACCAAGCGCCAACTCACGTACATGCGCAGCCGTGGCAACGTCGAACACATGCAGCGCAGGGGGCGCCTCTCGTACGAAGCCAGCAGCACCGAAGACGGAGCAAACTGCGTCGCCTCTGAAGGCACACCCTCGCATGAAGGAAATGCCAGTGGTAAGGAGCGCTCTGGGCGCCTACCTGCAGGTTCAGGTACGCCACGTACTGATTTTGGGATGCCCGCTCCGGGTTCTGATCGCCCGTCCTTCAAGGAGTTGATAATGCTGATATTCGTGGCCGGGGTTACACTCCAGCATTTCGGTCTTGCAGCTGTGCTTATCGCAACTGTTTGGTTCAGTCTGGTGCTTTTCAGTGGATAGGTGTAGTGGTCGCTTCTATTCCACTTCCTCGCGTCCGATCGCTGTGCCCAATTGGCGGAGCGTTTCGATGACGTTTTGCTCGATGGTCTTTGTTGGGATGCCATCGTCGCTGCTCACCTCAAACTCAATGGTGAACTCAAATGCGCCTGCTTTCGCTGTGAGGGGCTTGAGTACCCCCTGGTTCATGTCATAGATCTTTCCGGAGGGAAGGCCCGACACCTGAGGCGAGAGCGTGTGAACGGTCTCTTCCTGGGTGGTGGCCGCCGACTCAGAACCGTCCGACAAGGATGCCTCTGCAGTGCTATTCGACGAAGAGCTCTTAACCGAGGATGAGGCGGGCTTCGACGACGATGATGCCGTGCGCCCTGTACCTGATGCGGTGCGGGATTCCCCCGCATCGGTCGTTCTATCGTTGGGAGAGGGCTCTACGCGCGCCTGCAGTTCAGACGCTTTCTCATCAATGACCAGCACCCACCCCTCGTCTTGAAAGGGGACCTGGGTTGGAGTGATCTGCAGAGGTCATTTTTGTGGTAGATGAGACCAAGGCGTGCTGGCACGGAAGTAATCCTTTCTGTATTACTCCATTGAGTCAAGGGGCAGAGGCGCCCAGTTCCACGGTCCGCATTTCCTCCGCTCCAACCTGGTGCAGGATGTCGCGTCCGTTGTCAAGTATCTGATCCCACTCCTCGTCTACAATTTCGTCCAAATGCTCCATGCGTAGCCGGTGACGGTCAAAGATAACATATTTTAAGTGAGGGATCAGGTACCGGAAAAACGCCATCCACTCCGCCTGATTGATAGCAAGTGGGTTGCCTTGCTGTAAATAAATCTTGCCAGCATTTCCGGCACATGCAATACCGTGTGCTGCCAGAAGCATCGATCTATACTTGGGGTTGGAGGCGAGCTTGAACTCCGTTTCGCCGTGTTCTGAATAATGGCGCAGCATCAGGTATCCCCGAAGCACGATCTCTATTACGGCGGGGGTCAGCCCCGACACCAGGAAGTGACGGAAATCATACCCATTCAGATACATGTATCGTGCAAGCTGGCCAACGGTTTTGCCATGTGGACCAACAGATCCGGCGTTGATTCCTTGCATCAGGGTCATGAAAGGCGCTGG
>CAZZCI010000163.1:0-2198 GCA_964653015.1 uncultured Rhodothermales bacterium | reverse complement strand
GCATCAGGATCAAAGTCGCTGAGATCCTCTGCTTCCAAGAGATCTGCATTAGCCTCGATTGTATCCATCAGCTCCTTCAGATCCGTAATCTTTTCGGATGTGGCTTCCGCATCCTCGAAGCGCTCTTCAATATCATCGAATGAGGCCTCGATGCGCTGCAGGAGATCCTTCTGTGCATGTATGGCCATGCGCAGGTCGGCTTCAAAAGGAAGAGAGCTCATATCGACAGTATCAGGTGTGTAGCAGGGCGCGGAAGTAACCAATCAGCCTGTTAGGATGGCTGCACTTCTTTTTCTCTGCGGCTCAAAAGGCCCTTCAGCTTATGCAAGCGGCTGTTGAGCGCCTGTATCGCTTCTTTATTTGCCTCGGCATCGGCAGCCGTTGTCTGCAAGCTCTGCAGCCGGTCGATAAGTGTTGAGATAGTCTCCTGAAGATTCTGAATGGCGAGCTGCGCTTTCCGTTGGCGCTCTTTCTGGAGCTTGGCTTTCTTTTTCTTGTTGCCGGTATCGAGGACTTTATTCAGACCTGCGTAGATGCCTGCTCCAATCGCAATGGCGACGCCAATACCTGAAACCATGCCCAACCCGAGCCCTAATGCGGCCAGTCCCGAGGTAATCCCTGCGGCGCTCAGTCCAACAACAGATCCTGAAAAGGATACTGCCGCAATGGGGACTCCCACCCCGGTGAGACCAGCTGCGGCCTGTTTTAGCACGTCAGCGGCATGCTCGTCGTCGATGCCACGCTCACGAATACGCTTCACTTCTTCAGCAAAGTCTATCATTTCGTCTACTTGCTCATCGCTGATCCCCAATTTTTCTTCAGCAGTGTGGAGAAACTCGGTCTCTTCATCTTCGACAATGTCGTCGGCGATCATCACCTCGATAAGGTTGAGCATGAGGCCATACCGAAGGACCTCATCGGTATCAGAAAGAGCGGCAATACAGTCGTCGAAGTCCGGAGGCGTAATTACGTACGAATGGATTTCTCGCCGATCGCTTTCATTGAGGTGTGCAATATCAAGGGTTTCGAAGATCAACTCCATCTCGCTGCGGTCGATCTCGTTGTCTGAGGCCGCCATGGCAAACAGCGCTCCGTAAAAAGCTTTCTGCTCGTGTACAGGGAATTCGGACAGGTTTAAGGTATTCGAGGTGTCTCCGAAGAGGCCGTTTGTCATAACGGGGTTGGGCGTGATGGAATAAAAGAGCAGTAGTTATGGTGCACTGGTCGGTCCTTACCGGTTTAGCACAGCGGTCAATGGTTTGACCAGTACCAGCAGCATATTGGTGAATGGTACCAACCTTACGTCCCGGACATATCATGTCCGGAGCCTCAAAAGCACTAAATTGAGGATGTGGGGCTTCAGGGACGTTATCAGATTGAGGTGCGCCCGAAAAGGGCTATGCCTTAGTCACTAAGTTTATCATTCCAGTTTCTAAGTTCGCTGCTTACCAAGTTAAAAACCACCGACATCATAACAGCGATTGCAAATAGACCCAGGAAGTACAGCATACCGGTGTTTATGTAATTCAAAAACTTGAGAGGGGACTTTTCTTGCCCTAACCATCGCATTTATGACACATCGCTCTCCTAAGCGTAACGTGTCTGCATCCGCGTGGCGCTACATACTTCGATACTTCACAGGCGCTACGTGTAACTGGACGCCACCTGCCTGGGCATCGGTCGACGCGTGTATCCCTCTTGGGATCGCTTTTCAGGAAGCAGACCTTTCCAAGACCAAGTGAGGGACGTGCAGTTCGAGCCAATTCCATCCGTACCGCCTTGCAAACAGCCCGTAAAAACACAGCCGGCCCTTGCACCTTCCCCCTGCTGATGGCTATTCTAAATAAGCCTATCCCGTATCGCCTTTCGCTTCATGAATCTAGCCGCCTGCCTTGACTGAAATCCTTACCCTCCCTCAACTGGAGCGCCATCTGTACGCATCGGCTGATATTTTGCGCGGCAAGATGGATGCCTCTGAGTTTAAGGAGTACATCTTTGGGATGCTCTTCCTGCGCCGCGCGTCCGATGTGTTTGAGGCGGAGTACGAGCGCTTGGCAGAGACGGGCGAAGCAATAGTCAGGCTTGTGTCGCTACGATTAGCCTTCAGCCGTCTCTAACGACATATCAAAACGGCTCCAAAAACGTTAGGACTTACGCAGTTGCCTAATAATTTTTGTATATTCAAGTTATCCACGCTT
>CAZZCI010000162.1:0-5978 GCA_964653015.1 uncultured Rhodothermales bacterium | reverse complement strand
TACAGATGAGGAAGAAGACAAGGTACCGATCTCAGGCAGCACTGAGATCATGCCGTCGCATCAGCATGGCGTTGATGGCGACGATAACGGTGGAGGCGCTCATCAGCACAGCGCCTACGGCGGGGGAGAGGAGCAGACCGAGCGGGTAGGCGACACCAGCGGCCAGGGGGAGTGCGACGACGTTGTAGCCGGTGGCCCAGAAGATATTCTGCAGCATCTTGCGGTAGGTGATGCCAGAGAGCTTCAGCGCCCGCGTCACATCTTCTGGATCGTTTTCCACCAGTACGAGGTCAGCTGACTCGATGGCCACGTTCGTGCCGGCACCAATTGCAATGCCGAGGTTCGACTGCGCAAGCGCTGGCGCGTCGTTGATGCCGTCGCCGACAAACGAGACCTGCCGGCCCTCGTCCTGCAGGTCGGATACAATCTCCGCTTTCTCGCCGGGGAGCACGCGCGCATAGTAGCGCTCGATGCCGAGCTCCTCCGCCACGGTCTTCGCTACGGCTTCCGCATCGCCGGTAATCATTACCGACTCCACGCCCATTGCCTGGAGCGCCTGCACGGCCGCCTTCGCACTGGGCCGCACCTGATCGGCCAGGGCAATGAGTGCGACCACTTCATCTTCGTCCATCAGGGCGACAACGCTTTCCCCGCGCTCATTGACGGTGTCGTACGGCTCCTGCAGCTCGTCGGGAAATGTTACGTCAAACTCCTCCCGCCATTCCAGCCGGCCAATGCGGTAGGTTTGCCCGTTCAGCTGACCGCTAACGCCCTTACCGGCCGCGACTTCGAAATGCTGGATGGCGGGCGGCTGCAGGTCGCGTTCCTGGGCCGCCTCGACGATCGCCGCGGCCAGATGATGCTCCGAGCGGTTCTCAAGTGCTGCGGCCAGTTTCAGCGCTTCGTCCTCGTCGATCCCGTTCGTGTGCACCGACTCCACGACGTGCTCGCCTTTCGTCAGCGTGCCGGTCTTGTCGAAGCACACCACGGCGATGGCCCGCGCCCGCTCGAAGGCCTCCCGGTTGCGCACGAGAATGCCGTTCTGGGCCGACATGGCGGTGGCGTTCACGACTACCAGCGGGATGGCGAGCCCGAGCGCATGCGGACAGGCCATTACGAGGACCGTCACCGTGCGGACGATCGCGAAGTTAAACTCGAAGCCGATCAGGAGCCATATGACGAAGGTAAGGGACCCCGTGCCGATGGCAATGAGCGTAAGCCAGAAGGCCGCGCGGTCGGCCAGGTTCTGAAACTGACTGCGCGATGCCTGCGCTTCTTCCACGAGACGCTGCACCTGACTGAGCGTGGTTTCGCCGCCGGTGCGCTTGACCTCCACGGTAAGGGCCCCCTCGCCGTTGACGCCGCCCGCCACCACCTCGTCGCCCTCCTCCTTCGGGACGGGTTTCGATTCCCCGGTCAGGAACGCCTCGTTCACGCTCGACGCACCGTCGACCACCACCCCGTCGGCTGGAATCTGGTCGCCGGGTCGGATGAGAATGTGGGCGCCTTCGCTAAGCTCGTGGACGGGCACCGTTTCCGTGCTGCCATCGTCCCGAAGCAGCCGCGCCTCGTTTGGAACGAGTTCGGCCAGATGCTCCAGCGCCTTGCTCGCGCCTTCCACCGAGGCCATCTCGATCCAGTGGCCCAGCAGCATGATGACGATCAGCGTGGACAGCTCCCAGTAGAGCGCCATCCCCGGCAGGCCGAGCGTGACGGCGACGCTGTACGCGTACGCCACGGTGATGGCCAGCGAGATCAGCGTCATCATGCCCGGCTGACGGGCACGCATCTCGTGCACGAGGCCCTGCAGGAAGGGCCATCCCCCGTAGAAGAACAGCACGGTTCCGAACACCGGCCCCACCCATTCAGCGCCGGGAAACGTGATCGCCTCATAGCCGAACCAGCTCTGAATATCCTCGGAGAGGTACAGGATCGGAAGCGTGAGCACGAGGCTCAGCCAGAACCGGTTACGAAACGCCGCCGGACTGTGGTGGTCGTGTTCGCTGTGGTCGTGACCGCCATGCTCGTGATCCTCATGCGCATGTTCGCTGTGGTCGTGATGCGAATGGTCTTGCATATCAGAGCAATCAATCTATACAAAAAACAAGCAATTATCCCTCATCCAACCGCTCAATCACCTCTCCACACCCGAGCATATTTTCGGGCAGATACGGGTTGCGGATCTCCTCTTCGTCGCTGATCCAGTACGCTCCCTCGTTATCAAACGCCATGGGGCAGTACTGCCGGTAGGCCACGCCTTCAATGCCGAAGCGCTGGATGCTGTAGGCGAGCACAAGCGAAATGGTGTTGAACTCGGCACGGATGCCGTCCAGGCTGTCGGCATGATCCACATGGCTGAGGTGCGACTCAAGCGCGGTCAGGTCTTCCATCCATGCGTCGTGGGCGTCCGAATCGAGCAGAGACATATCGACGGCGTCGAGGGTGGCCTGTAGATCGTCAAGTCGAGCGCGGGCGTCGGATTCGTCGGAGTCGATGAGTGCATCGCGAACCGCAAGATAGGCGCTCACAACGTCGGTCAGTTGGGCGCGAAACGCATCGGGGATCTCATCCTGGAACGTTTCCTCGGGAGCTTCGAGGTCGTGCTCGTCTTCCGAGGCGTCCATGTCATCATGATCCATATCGTTGTGGTCCATATCGCCATGATCGTGGCCGTCGGGGGCGGCACCAGTGCCGGGCTCAACGTTCATCATGCTGCGGCGGTCGGCCAGTTGAAACTCGCTATCGATGCGAAACGCGCCGTGAGTCACAACATGCTCGCCGGCTTCGAGTCCGTCGGTGATCACGTAGTCGCTGCCAACGCGGGGGCCAAGTGTGACTTCGCGGGCCTCAAAGTGAGGCGCATCCGCGTCGGTGTCGTGCACGTAAACGAGCGAGCGCGGCCCTGTCCACAATACGGCGCTCGACGGTACGGTTAGTTGCTCAGCGCCCGCATCCCCCTGAATGACGCCCTGAACGAGCATATCGGGTTTCAGGTGGCCTTCCGGGTTGGATACCTCGGCACGGACCCGCACCGTACGGCTGTCTGGATTCACCACCGGATCGATATAGGTGATGTCTGCTTCGTGCGTATTGCTGCGCTGTCCGCGGGTGTGAAAGGTGACGGGCTGGCCGGTGCTGAGCCACTGCAGGTCTTCTTCGTACGCCTCAAATACCACCCAGAGCGCGCTCATATCGGCCACTTCGTAGAGCACCGAGCCTTCCTGCACGTACTGTTCGCGCGCGACCTTGCGCTCCAGCACGATGCCGGATACGGGGGCGGTGATGTTAACTCGGGTCTGCACCTCACCAGCCGTTTCGATGCGCTGAATCTCTTCTTCGGAGAGCTCCCACAGCCGCAGTTTTTGTCGGGCGGATTCGACCATTTCAGGGCGACGGTCTTCATGCTGAAGCGCCTCCAGCAGTTCGCGTTGCGCGCTGATCAGGTCGGGCGAGTAGAGGGTGCCCATCGTTTGGCCTGCGCGGATGGGGGCGCCGGTGAAATCGACATTCAGGTCGCGGATCCGCCCATCGACATGCGCTGTAACGCTGGTGATGCGTCGCTCATCCACCTCTATGCGTCCGGGCAGGCGGACCTCACGCGTGGGCACTTTCTCTTCCACGCGGCTGGTTTGCACCTGGGCCAACTCGGTGGCGGTTTCGGTCATGCTAAGCATGAAGTCGCCCGTGTCCTCGGTCTGGCTGGCGGGAATCAGGTCCATGCCGCAAATCGGACACGAGCCGGGCTGCTCTTCGCGCACCGAGGGATGCATCGAGCACGTCCACACCTCGTCACTGGCCGCGTCGATATCGTTGTCGGCATGCTCGGCGTGCTCGGTGGAGGCATCGCTGGTTTCGGAATCAGAGCCTGAGCCTCCAAAGAGCAGGGAGCCCAGTAGCATTCCGGTTGCGAGCAGCGCAACACCGATCCAAATGTTGGTTCGAGTAGGCATGGGATTGCGGGAGATTTAGAGGGTAGGGACACATCATCGTATGGGCACATCGGCGATGTGCCCGTACTTACGGGGTCAGGGCGTAAAATCGGGTGCCGGGCGATCGGGGGAGCGGGCGAGCGTTTCGATTTCGACACGGGCCTGATGCTGGTCGGTCTGCGCCTCTACGATCGCCAGCGCGTAATCGAGCATCTGGCGCTGCATGCGAATGATTTCATCGAAGGGCGTGCGTCCTGCAGTGTAGTCTTCTTGCAGGATCTGCAGCGCCTGAGCCGATCGGGGGAGCAGCTCCTCACGATGGAGCGTAACGCGGCGCATGGCCGCCTGGTAAGCCTGCACCTCACGCTCAACATCGGCGCGCAGGTCGCGCGCGAGCTGCTGACGCTCCTGCTGTACTCGGCGGCGCTCGGCATGCGCCTGCTGCTGACGTGCGCGGTAGGGGGCGCGGAAGAGTGGAACCTGAATGGTCGCCATAAGCGCCACGCCTTCATTCATGCGATCCATTGTGCGCATCTGCATAAAGTCGCGTCCCATCACTTCCACACCCAGTCCGATACGCGGGTAGCCCTCGTGGCGTGCAACTTCAGCATCGGCGCGAAAAGCATCTTCCTGCGCATCAAAACGATCCAGAGTGGGATTGCGATTGAGCACGATATCAATCAGCGCGTCGGTGTCCGGGGGGACGGTACGGTCGGCGAGTTGCAGGTCGGTGTCGGGCAGTCCTTCGGGAATTTCAATGGAGGCGTCAGGAGCGCGGTCGAGCAGCGCGTTGAAGCGCGCTTTGATCGGGGCGCGTTCGTCGCGGAGCGTCTCCAGCTCAGTGCGCAGTTCCTCCTGCTCCATCTCGATGCGCAGCAGATCGACCTGCCCACCCGATGCACGTCCGGTTTCGTAGCGGGTGCGTATGATGGGCTCCAGGTCGTCGAGCAGTTCAATCTGCTGCCTGGTCAGCTCCACCGTGCGCTGGGCCCGGTAGTAGTCGAAGTAGGCCGTTTGGACATCGCGCATGAGGTCGAGCCAGGCGGCTTCAAACTGCTGCTCCTGTGCGCGGGTGCGGTGGTCGGCGGCAGTGCGACGGGCCGTACGCGTGCCAAACCACGGAAACATCTGCATGGCGGAGACCGCAAATCGACCGGGCAGGCTGCCTTCCTGGTTGGGCGGATTCGCGAAGAACGCGAGGTTCACCTCCGGATCCGGCAATGCCCCCACCTGCGCCCGCTGGTGCGACTGTGCGACCACCGCCTGGTACTGTGCTTGTAGCTGCGAATTGTTGGCGGCTGCTTGCTGGAGGTAGTCGTCGAGCGGGGTCAGCGCTTCGGCATCGGCCTCGTCGAGCAGCGCATCGTAGGGCGTGTCTTGGGCGGATACGGGCACGCTCAGGGTAAGCAATACGAGCATCAAAAAGATCGGTATATGTTGCGTCATTTTTCGCACGGGCTTGAGTAGATCCAAGTCGCAAGGGAGCACATAGAGGGTACAGGGCATCACGGCGTGTTCAGTGTCCACTCTTTCCACAGGGCATAGAGCAGCGGCACGAGAAAGAGGGAGAGCACCTGCACAAACATCCCGCCGAAGATGGGCACCGCCATTGGCACCATGATTTCGCCTCCCTTTCCGGGCGTGGTCAGGATGGGAAGCAGGGCCAGCAGGGTGGTGCCGGTTGTCATCAGGCAGGGGCGCACGCGGCGCATCCCGGCACGCACCGCCACGTCGCGGACCTCGGCGATGGTGGTGGGGGCCTCGCGATCAAACAGTTGTTTCAGGTAAGTGGCCAGCACTACGCTGTTATCCACCGCGATGCCGAAAAGCGCCAGAAAGCCCACCCACACAGCCACGCTGAGATTGATCGTGCCCATCTGGAAGAGGTCTCGAATTTCCGTGCCCAGGATGTTCACGTTCAGGAACCACTCCTGTCCGTAGAGCCACAGCATGACAAATCCGCCGCTCCACGCCAACGCGATCGCCGACAGAATGATGGCGGCGGTCAGGGTGCTTCGGAACTGGAAGTAGATGAGCAGGAAGATGATG
>CAZZCI010000161.1:0-5990 GCA_964653015.1 uncultured Rhodothermales bacterium | reverse complement strand
TGCAAGAGGGCGAAGTCCGCATTGTACTGTCGTGGGGCGAGCAGCCGCGCGATCTGGATGCCCACCTGACGGGTCCGCTGGCTAACACCGACAGCCGCTTTCATGTGTATTGGGCCAACCGTAGCCCGAGTGGGTCAAATGCCGAACTCGACCGCGACGACGTAAGCAGCTTCGGCCCTGAAACCATTACCATTACAGCGCTGCGCGATGGCATGTATCGCTACTCGGTGCATAACTTTAGCAACCAGAGCGAAAATGGAGGCGTAGGTATTTACGAATCGCCCACCGAGGTGTCGCTATACGACGAAAACGGACGTGTGGCCTCGTATACGGCCCCACCTGCGGATGAAGGCGATGGCAACACCTGGCGTGTATTCGAGCTGAACGTCAGCAACGGATCGGTTTCGCTTGATGATGCGAATGGCGATACCCTTGGATACGTTCAGGCCAGCAGATCGAGCGACATGGATACGTTCGCGCAGCCCGTTGGCGCCAAATCACCGGTTGTAAGTCCACTGTTTTAAGCGGTCGGCTCCTCAACATTGCTCTAAACATAGCAACAGCACGCCCCGGAGCGGTCCGGTGGCGTGCTGTTGATTGTTATAGGCTACGCGAAGCAGCTATATACAAGAGTCCGTGGTTACGGGAGCTCGTCAACCACTTCCACCGTAATCGGATCGGTGTAGGCGATGCTACGGCCTAACCCATTGTCGTAAAGCGCAAACTCTACGTCAACGCTTCCGGCTGTTTCAGGATAGAAGTGAGTGTGGTCGCAATGGAAGTTGGCAACCCAGTCACCGCCTTGTGCCGCCCATTGTGCAAAGTGGTGTGCACCAAAGCCATCGGGATGGGCTTGTGAAGGCCATGAAATTACATCGGTGTCACCGAGAACAGCAAAACGCGACTCCACAGCACTGCATTCGCGTTCGCGATCAGCACCAGGCTCGGAGGTTGGGATGTCTTCACGGACCAGCGTTTCGATGTCGTACTCACTTCCATCAGCATCGAAGAAACGAACAGTGAGCGATGCATTGGCGTCGTCGCCCTCCACAAGCGGACGACGGGTGCCGTCATCTTGCTCAATTGGGTCTTCGAGCGTGTCGATGCTGGTGCCGTCTTCATCGGTCCAGCCATCTTCGGGAGTCCACACAGCAATGGTTGGGCCAAACTGACCGCGCGTCTCAATCTCGGCTCGGCTAATGGCGTCTGTGTCTTCGATCTCGACATTGATGGGATCGCTTTCAATGGATCCATCGGTGGTCGAGAAGGAGACTTCAAAAAGACCAGCCTGTTCGGGGTAAAAGTGGATGTGATCGCAGTGGAAAATAGCCGGATAGCTTCCGTCTTTTCCGAATGCGAACTGCTCTGTACCCAACTGGTCGTCATCGGGATGGGAGATTGGGGGCCACGAGACCAGGTCCTGGCCACTCACTATATCAAACTGGGCGCCCACATCACCCATAGTCGATTCGCAGGTACGTACGCTGCTGGCTCCTGCAAAGAGCGTTTCAAATTCAGGGCGATCATCCGTGCCGATTTCAATGTCTTCACCGTTCTCATCGAAGACACGTACGGTTAGCGATGCGTTTTGCCCACCCACGGTGAGTGGTTCAAGCTCGCCTCCATCGGCTTCAATCGGGCCAGCTAGCGACTCGATCTCGTTGCCATCTTCATCAGTCCAGCCTGTGTCAGGGCGCCACACACCGATAATGAATTCGAGGTCGCCGCGTGTCTCAATGACAATTTGCTCCCCTTCTGGATTTTCGACTTCAAACTCCTCAGCGGGATCATCGCTGACGGGGTCGTCATCACTGTCGCAGGCGACCATGAAAAGCGCCAGCACGAATGCCGTGGCATAAACCCCGACACGTGATACAAATGCAGAGTAATCCATAACTACACGAATGTAGAATCGTGATCAAAAAAGAGTGATTGTTGATTGCGAAGAGGACCTCTCCGCAGTCGTATGCAGAGAGCCGGCCTACTCAGCAGGCTCCACTGTCATTTCGATAAAGCCTGTGTCATCATCCGAATGATCGACATGCCAGAGTAAAAAACGCAGGTTTAGGTCGCCCGCTTCCTCTGGATAGATGTTCACGTGGTCACATCCCTGCGTGAGGACCCACTCGCCGGTACTAAGTTGGGCAAATTGGTTGTTTTGTGGGTCGTTTTGTGCAGCGGGGTGGACCTCGTTTGGGAATCCAATTTTTGCAAACTGATCGGGGTCATTTTCGGTGGCAAATCGACTGGTATATTCACTGCAGATGTACTGCTCTTGCACGCCAGGCTCTTCGGTATCGAGAGCAATTACCTCGTCAACGAAGCTGTCAACCTCGCCCTGGTTATCGTAAAACACTGGGCGCAGGCGGGCAGGCTCGCCGCCTTCTTGCAGCGGCCCCCGCTCTCCATTCTCATGTAAGACGGGGTTTGCAAGCGCATCGATGGGCTCATTGTCAGCATCGGTCCAGCCTAAATCGTCGGAATAGATAGCGATCAACTCACCGCGTTCGCCGTTGTCATCGAGGTAAATATCGACGCGGTCTGCATCCAGGTGCTCGCCGACATCATCGTCATCATCACTGCCAACGAGCGAGTCGCATCCAGTGCTGACGACAAGCAGGGAAGCCAGTAGAAACAGTGTGCTCCACCGAGATACTATTGTGTGTAAACGCATGATATTTTGCAGGGTGCTATGAGGGTTTTCGGATAAACAGGTAAGCGGAGGTCACGTAAGTTCAGAACCCGATCCGGTACGTAAGACGGAGATTACGACCCGGCTCGGGAGCTACCTCTTTGGTGCGCGAAAGGTGGTTGCGCCACGTGCTATCGGTAAGGTTGTGTCCATTCAGGGTGAGAGTATGGCGGGTGTTCTGTACCCCAAAGCGATATCCGATGCTCGCGTTGAGCAGCCCATAGCCATCGGTGGTCGATTGCGGAGTGGCCTGCTGGTCTGTTCCTGGAATGGGAACGGGATTGGGGACGCGATTTTGGGCAGCGGCGGCTTCGAGACCTATTGTTGCGAAGACGGAATCGTGGTCGTATCGAAGATCGATTTCGCCGTTGAGTGGGGGAATGTATGGCAGAGGGTCGTCTCCGTCTTCGATGCGAGAGGCGCGTGTGTAGGTAGCCGTAGCGTCAATCGTGAAGTTAGGCAGCGCCTCCCACTCTACACGACTTTCAACTCCCAGAAAACGAGCATCGGTGCCCACGGCCTCAAACACCGGTGTGATGCGCTCCAGGTCACCACGGCGATCAACCAGTACGGTCTGGCCTGTATTTTCGTAGAAGGTGTAGTTTTGCACATGATTGACGTATCCGGTCACCTCCACCTCAAACCGGTCTTGGAGGCTACGCACAAACAGTTCTGCTCCGTAGCCATATTCGGGGTCAAGGGAGGGCTCCCCGATGTCGAACGAGAAGTCAGCCAGATGGGGGCCATCCGAGTAGAGCTCCTGGAGGTGCGGGCTCCGGAATGAACGCGACAGCCCCAGCCCGATGGTCCAGTCTTCGTGCACATCGTAAAGAGTGGCCAGCGAGCCCGACAGACCATTGAACGTGCGCGCGCTCACCGGCTTTTCGAAAGGAGGGAGTCTCTCAGCACGCTGCTCGCGCGTGAATTGCCGGATAGTGCTTTTGTCGTCGGGTTCCGTACGCCGGTGGTCATAGCGCAATCCCAACTGAACACGCAGTGCGTTTATGCTGAGCTCTTCGTATCCGTAGAGGGCCGCTTCCTGCTCATATCCAGAACGCATGCCCGGTGAGTTGCCGAACGCGTCGATGGCCACGCCACGCAGCGTCATTCCAAAAGCCCCTTCGGCACGGAGCTGGCCGGGCGTGTGCTCGTGATGCAGCAGCAGGTTGGCCTCGCCCACATACTGGTCGAAGCGGGCCCCGAAAAAGTCTTCACGCCCTTCGTCTCGGCGCACCTCAATTTCGTCATGGATGTAGCGCGTTACGTTTGCATCGAACTCGATGCCATCGAAGATCCAGAGGGGAGCGTCGTAGAGCGCACGAAAGCGTCCCACATGGCGCCGGGCTTCGATGTCTACCCCGCCAGCATGGCCTCCAGGAATCAACTCCCCGTTGAACTCGCCGGGGATGCCATACACATTGTCATAATACCGATATGAAGCGCCAACCAGCCCCCAATCGTTTACCCAACTGGCGCCCACGCTGTAGTTGAGCACGTTCATGTCTGTGCGTTCCAGGGGGCCCTGCGGCGTTTGGATGTCATCTGCACCCCGTCGGGTAAACTCAGCCCGTACGGCCAGCGGCCCGAGCGGCGCTTCTACCGTACCGCCACCGGCCCATCCGTTGTTTACCGACTCGGCCTGTGCAGAAACATTGCCCGTTACGCGGTCGGGCTGCTCGCGGGGAATGTCATTGCGGATGACGTTAGCCACGCCGCCCAGCGCATTGGGGCCATGTAATAGCGTGGCAGGTCCGCGAATGACCTCCATGCGGGTTGCGCTAAGCGGCTCGACCATCACGCCATGGTCAGAGGCGGTGGCGTAGAGGTCGCCAGTGCGCTGCCCATCCTCAAGCATAAGCACACGGTCGCCGCCCATGCCTCGGATGTTGGGACGCGCTGCGCCGGGGCCGAACGACTCCATCGAAAAGCCAGGGACACGCTCCAGCGTGGCAGGCACGCTGCTTTGAAGACGCTCCTGCAAGGCTTCTCCAGTCAATACAGAAGTGGGACGATACACCTCTGATGCTGCACGTGCTCGAAAGGTGCCGGTAACCACCACATCGGGCAGGTCGGTGCGCGAAGGCTCCATGTCGACGTATACGATGGTTTCCTGGCCCGCAATCACGTCGACAGAAACCGTTTGGGACTGGTAGCCCACAAAGCTGACCCGCAGGTTGTAGCTGCCAGCCTCGACCTGGCCGAAGGCAAAGCGTCCGTCTTCATTGGTAGCCTGCCCCTCTCCTGTCTCTACCAATTGCACGGTTGCGCCCGGCAATGGCGATTCCTCATCCGCATCAGACACATACCCGACCAGCGTTCCCGTATCTTGGGCGATAGCGGGTAGGCTCCACATCATAGCGGTGAGAAGCGCGAGGGCGCTGGCGTAAGCCAATCGATTCCAACTCATTCTGGACATAACTATTCTCAGGAAAGCGGTAGCAAAACAGGCTAATCCGTGCAGAATAACGACGCGAGTCGCCGTTTGCACACTTTAGGGCGTGTTATGCTACGTAATGGATTGAGCTTGTCACCGATGGGACAGAATGGGGCCGACCCATCGTTTCATGCCTGCAAGCTCAATTATCCCTGAGGCGGTCCTCGGATGGCGTGTAACGCCACAAGAGGAGCATTCCAATGGGTAGACAGCGTTTCCACCCATGACGGGGAGGCAACGCGTACAATCGAAATGGACAACGCCGAAGAAGAGGTGCCCTGGAATACGGCTTCGCACAGTTGGCAATCAGCCAGATGATGGTGTGCTTCACCAATCACATGCACCGCTGTTGCAGGCGCATGTGGGTCGTCGTGGATATGATGCACAGCATGCACACTGGGTACAAGCACCCCGCCCACCGTAAATACGGCAAGCAGTACAGTAGCCAGCACGTGGCGGCGCGTGTACATGGTCAGTGCGCATGAGTGTGTATTGAGAATACATTAGCGTCAATGCTTCATGCATACGCCTGTTCCTCTGCTTTCCGTGGTATTCACCTTTGCAGGGGTGGCCGGTTGAGGATGTGCCTCGCGCGTGGTATGATGTAGCCTGTTTCCTTTCTGATAACCTGCCAGCTTTCATGACGCGCCTTAGCTATGCCCTTGCTTTCATCATTTGTATTGGATGTGCTGCAGCCCCATCGGCCCAGGCGCAGTACGACGATTTTGAAGACCTGCGCGATCTGCGCAATACGCTGGAGTTCATGGGCGACGCATATGCCGATGGCTACTTGCAACCGATCACCGATGCCTTTGGCGCCAACATGAACAGCGGCTTCTTTCGTGATGCCGATGTGGATGCCGG
>CAZZCI010000160.1:1279-5993 GCA_964653015.1 uncultured Rhodothermales bacterium | reverse complement strand
GTGCGAAGCGCTGCATGGTAGGGATCGGTCATGTCAGGGAAGCGCGGCCCCCACTCGTCTATATTTGGCCCTTCAAGCGGGTTCACTCCCTGCAGATTGATATGATCGCTAATGAGCATGGCATCGCCGGGGGCCAAGTGTGGATTTACACCTCCCGCCGGATGCGCCATGAGCACCGTATCGATGCCCAACTCGCCCATCACCCGCACCGGAAACGCCACGTCATGTGCTGTAGCGCCTTCGTACACATGCAACGGCGTAGGCAACACAAGCACGTCTTGACCATGCAGCGTACCCACTTGCAGGTACCGCTCTGCTTCATCGTTGGTGCCTGGCATGTGGGGAATCTCGGCAAACGCAATTGATGCCGCTTCGCGAAAACCTTCAAGAAGCGCATGGGTGCCCGCTCCCGCAATAATGCCGATACGAGGAACGTCGTCAAGCATATCGCGAAGGGTATGGGCGGCGTCGGTCACATGAGTGTGGCGCGCTTCAGGATCAAGAACAGAGACAGCCATAAATCAACAGGGCATAAGTAAACAACGGTGAACAAAGAAAAGGGCAGTGCCAGGCACACTGCCCTCATCTAATGCTGAACAACAGGGGGGAGACATGCAACCGGAGACAGTGTTGCAGCCGTTCGTATTAGTCCATGTCTTCCAGAATGCTCCAGATCTTTTCGATTTCCTCGGTCGAAGCCTCGTCTTCGTCTTCCGTGCGACGCGACTTCTTCTTTTTCTTCTTTGAGGATTGCTGCTTTTCTTCTCGCTTTTGGACGTCGCGCTTGATGGCTTCAAACTGCGATTCGCTGGGCCGGGGAGCAGACGCCACTTCAGTGTCTATCGCGGTAACCGGGCCATCGTCGCCTTCAGCTTCAACCGGATCAGCAGGCTCTGGGTCGGGCTGTGCAGACTGTTTCGAAGAGGTCTTCTGTTGCTCCGACGGGCTCTTCTGCTTGTCGCCTCCTGCTGTTTGCTCCAGCACCGGAAAGAGCGACCGCATGGCGCGTTCCAGGTCATCATCGTCGTCGTCATCATCATCGGCTTCGACCGTCATGTCGGGCGCCTCAAACTCCTCCGTATCAGGCCCTTCATCACCGCCCTCAAACATGGATGCAAAGTCGGTGGTGCTGGGCACTTCATGCTCCGCATCGTCTTGAGCAGACGTGTCTTGTTGGGACGTGTCGTCTGCTTCGCCGCTTCCCAAAACCTCAGAGAAGTCAAAGGCGTCGGTTCCTCCTTCAGATTCATCGTCGGAGGTGTCTTCGCCCGCTGCGAACAGGTCGTCTGCGCTCTCCTCCTCGGGTTGACCGTCTTGGTCGTCTTCCCCAGAAGCAAGCGATTCTATATCAGGGGCTGTGGTTGCAAACGAACCAGAGTCGGAAGGAGCCTCTGCAGACGTGTCGGCTTCCGGAGCGGGGGCGGCTTCCTCAGCGGGCGTTTCAACGGGTGCCTCCGTGGACGCTTCGGCCACTTCTTCTGGCTCAGAAGGCGTTGGCTCAGAAGGGGTCTCGGTAGAAGGCGCCTCAGTGGCGGCGCTTGCGCTTTGCTGTAGATCGCTATCGACAAGCGTATCAAGCGTGCCAATGTCGAGGTCGTCCTCGCCCTCAAACGCCTCGCTAAGATCGGGGGCCTCTTCGCCCTGGAACTGCGCAAGCACCTGCATTTCGGACTTCAAGAAGGCGCTCAGCCGGGCAATCATTTGCTGGCGGCGCTGCTTGAGGGCACTTACCTCTTGGCGCAACTGGTCGCGCTCTTTCTCGGCGGTGGAGCGAATCCGGTCGGCTCGGGCTTCGGCCCGATCGACGATGCCCTCTGCTTTGCGCTCTGCGTTTTCAAGCTGCTGCTCCACGTTTTGACGCGTGGTAGAGAGCGCTTCTTGCAACGCCTCATCGACCCGCTCAAAGTGAGACATTTGGCGTTCCAGTTCTTCGACCCGGTTCTCGGCCCGTCGGCGCTCATCATCGAGCTTCTCCCACTGGTCGGCCAGCATTTCCAAAAAGGCTTCCACCTCTTCTACGCTGTACCCACGCAAGCTGCGGTCGAATTCTTGTTTCCGAATGTCCAGGGGTGTGAGCTTCATAACTTGAGATGTAGGTGTGGGGAGAGACCGTGGCGGTCCAATAGTACCGGAGCGCGTGCATTCATGCAAATATTAGGCATCACGTGCCCACGATGGAAGGTGTGCAAAAGCCATGCAACACGGGTAGGTTGCGTAGCACCGTGCAAGGATCCACTGCACAATGCTGAACGATTGGAAAACGGACGTATTAAAGCGCTTTCGTTTCACGTTGCAATCCGCCTGCCTGTTTCGCGCATTCTACACATGTTATACATTTATATGAGGCACCGCAATGTGCAGACCAATCATTTGAGACTGCCCACCGGCTGATGCCCTTTTAACGGCACCGTGTTAATGTATGGAAGCAGAGCCCTGAATTCAATCCATCGCATAGAAAGCAAAAATAAACTCTTTCCTCGTTTCACGCCCTCCAACAATTACCCCGCGCCAATTAGGAGCGCGGCCCAAACAGGGCGCTTCCAAGACGTACCATGGTGCTTCCTTCTTCGATTGCCACCTCAAAATCGTTGGTCATTCCCATGGAAAGTTCACGCAGGTTTACATTGTCGGTACCGCCTGAATAGGTGGCGGCCAGGGTGCGTAGGTGCGCAAATTCGGAACGCACCGTTTCGGAATCATCCACAAACGAGGCCATGCCCATAAGTCCGTCGATGCGCAAATGGTCGTATGCCTCGCAGCCGTCCAAGAAATCATGGAGGGCATCCGGCTCCAGCCCGTATTTCTGATCGGCCCCGCTGATGTTGACTTGCACCAAACACGGTAGTACACGGTCGTTCTTGGCAGCCCGCTTGTTCAGCTCTTTCGCAAGGCGCGGACTGTCGAGGGCATCGAAGCGATCGGCATGACGAGCTACATACTTGGCTTTATTGCGCTGCAGATGCCCAATCATGTGCCAGCAGAGCGCGCCCCCTGCCCATTGTCCGGGGCGCTGCTCTACCCGGTCTCGTAGTGGACGCGCCCGGTTTTCCCCAAAATGACGCAGACCGGCCTCTACAGCGGCATCGACAGCGTGTAGAGGGAAGGTTTTTGAGACAGCCACAATGGTGATTTCTTCCGCGTCGCGACCGGATCGCTCACACGCCTGTGCGATGCGCTCCCGTACGGCGTCGGTGCGCTCTTGAATAGCGGCTGGAGCGAGTTGGTCTGTTACATCAGGCATAAATGGATCAGCAAATACGTTGAGAGAAATACTGTTAACAAGGCCGTGCGGCAGCGCCCTGTGAAGCAGCGTATGCTTGCACGACAGGGCGCGCACGAATGATTCGGAAGCGCTACCGGTGCCCGCTCGATGGCTGTGCG
This sequence comes from uncultured Rhodothermales bacterium, assembly GCA_964653015.1. Lineage (GTDB taxonomy): Bacteria > Bacteroidota > Rhodothermia > Rhodothermales > Salinibacteraceae > Longimonas. The sequence goes on along the minus strand of CAZZCI010000160.1, from coordinate 2,612 downwards.
GTAAACATAACGACCTGCCCGCGTTGCACCCGCACCCGGATGCGGATAGGTCGGCAGCAGACCCAGCAATCGACAACGTACTCTTGGCGTCCAGCTACGGGCTCAACCGCTTCGGTACACATTTCGCCGCAATACGGACAATGGTAGGTGTGTTCGAGCATAACGCAATCAACAATAAACCAGAAACGGGGACCGGACTCGGTTTGCAGGCGAACGAGCATAGCATGTCACTATCAGGCTTCGGCTTGGAGCACGGCCATGGGTGGTTGATCGTACAGGCTACGGCTGTTGAAAAGCCCCAGACCAAGCACCAATCCAGTAATCACGACAAAGGTAGCTCCCAGATCGATCAGCGACACCGCCAACGTGCTATCAAAGACGAACGTGGCCAGCACCCATCCGGCCCCCACTGCCAGCGCAATGCCCGTAACAGCTGCAAGGGCGCCTAGCATCAGATACTCAACCGCCAAAATTTTGAGCACGGTACGGCGCGAGGCCCCCAGCGTTTTCAAGAGCACGCTCTCACCGGCCCGCTGATACCGGTTCACCAGCAGCGTACCCAGCAGCACCAGCACGCCCGTAAGCACGCTAAAGAGGGCCATCACACGAATGACGTACGCCAGCCGGTCAAACAGATCCTGAGCCGTCTGTAGCACCAGCGTCAGGTCAATGGCCGATACGTTCGGAAAAGCATCCACCACAGCGCGTTGCACGGCTGTAGCTTGTTCTGCATCAGCGGTGCGGCTTAGCACGGCGTAGATCTGGGGGGCGTCTTCGAGCACGCCTGGTGGAAACACCACGAAAAAGTTGGTGCCAATGCGCTGCCAATCCACCTCACGCATACTTGTTATTTCGGTGGTTATGGGCATGCCTTGCACATCGAACGTGAGCCGATCGCCCATGCCCACGCCCAGTTCATCAGCAATACCGGTTTCAATGGAGATAGGCACCGGTCCATCGCCTGTGTGCGCTTCGGTAGCCAGCGTTCCTGCAACCAGTTCCTCACTCTGGGTAAGGTGATCGCGGTAGGTAGAGCGGTACTCGCGCCGATGCGCCCATGTCGTTTCAATGTCGGGATTGTCGCGCATGGCCCGTACCGATTCGCCCCGTATCTCGGTGAGGCGCATGGTTACGATAGGGACTTCTTCGAGCACCGGGGCGCCCGACTGCTCAACCGTTTCGGCCACTCCGCGCACCTGATTGGGCTGCACATCAAACAGCACCATATTGGGCTGATTCTCGGCATCGCCGGTGATGCGAATTTGCGACAGGATGGTTTCTTGGGCCACCAGCAGTGTGGCGATCAGAAACGTCCCTAGTCCCAGTGCCACCA
>CAZZCI010000160.1:0-1179 GCA_964653015.1 uncultured Rhodothermales bacterium | reverse complement strand
TCCAGCACAATGGGCACGCCCATCTGCAGCACCACTCCTAGTGCGGTTCCCAAGGCCCCACCCAAGAACCCAAGCACCGCAGCCTGGGTCAGGTAGATGCGAAACGTCTGCCCCGATTTAGCCCCAAGGCAGCGCAACACGGCCACTGAGGTAAGACGCTGCTGAATATACACATGCACTGCGCTGGCAATGCCAATGCAGCCCAGGATGAGCGCCATGAAGCCAACCAGACTCAGAAAGCGATACAGGTTGCCCAGCCCCTGCTCCCACGTACCGGCGGCCTGCTCCACCGTCTCAATGCTCACCCCCGCATCGTCCATCGTCGGACGAATATCGCTGATGAGGGCATCCACGTCGCGGTCGTCGTCGAAACGGAAGTAGAGTTCGTACTCCACGCGGCTGCCGGGTCCGAGCAGGGTGGTGTCGAGATCGGCGTAGGGTACGTACACCCGTGGGCTGAACGACGACATAATGCCCGACTCGCGCGGCATCTGCTCTACGCGTCCGGCGACTGGATACCACCGGCTCCCGACCCGAATGGAGTCCCCCTCGGCCAGGTCGAACTCGTTCCAGAGGCTCGCATCCACAAGCGCCTCGCCTCGTTCGGCATGGCCTTCGTAGCTCCCTGCGGGCACGGACTCGACCTCACCATAGAACGGATATCCGGGCTCGGTGGCGCGGATGGTGGAGAGTCGGTTTCCGGCCTCGCCAAAGGTGACCATCGACTGAAAGGAGATGCGACGCGCTTGCGTGCCGCCAACGGAATCGGCGACCTCTGTGACACGATCAGGGAACGCCTCATTGTGCTCTAGTCCGAGATCCGCCCCCAGAAGCTGCCGCGCTTCGTCGTTCACGGTACGGGTGAGATTGTCGCCAAACCCGTTGATGGCAACCAGTACAGCCACGCCCAGAATGAGCGCCGACAGGTAGAGAACAAGGCGTCCGCGACTGCCTCGGCTGTCGCGCCAGGCCATCGCGAAAGTGAAACGATTCATTCGGTAGGGGGAACGTCAAAAGATAAAGGCATCCAGCAGACATATCGGACGAACGCCCGGCTTCAGGGATTCACGTCCGACAAGACGTTTACGTATAGCTGATGCAGATCTAACTGTCTCACCGCTTCGGTGGGTACACAAAAGGTATCTGGTCGTGATAACCCGTTAAGTAAGTCGGCGAAAA